>CAYSMV010000290.1:0-10230 GCA_964432245.1 uncultured Desulfobacterales bacterium | reverse complement strand
ATATTCCCGATTCGGTGGTGGAGGCCGGCGCGGCCGCCGAGAGCGCCGCCCGCCTCTTGGCCTCGGCCCGCGGCCAGCTGATTAAAACCAGGGAGTTTCCGCCGGAGCGGGACGTGTCCGGCCAGGAGCCGCGGATCGGCGTCTTTGTCTGCAACTGCGGTTCCAATATCGGCGGCATCGCCGACGTGCCGCAGATCGCCGCGTACGCCCGGACTTTGCCGAATGTGGTCTACGTGGAAGAGAACATGTTCACCTGCAGCCAGGACACCCAGGACAAGATCACCAGAGTTATTACCGAGCAGAACCTGAACCGGGTGGTGGTGGCGGCCTGCACGCCCCGGACCCATGAACCTCTGTTCCAGGAAACCCTGCGCAACGCCGGGCTGAATCCTTATCTGTTTGAAATGGCCAATATCCGCAATCAGTGCACCTGGGTCCATTCTCACAACAGGGATCTTGCCACCTCCAAGGCCAGAGACCTGGTGGCCATGGCCGTGGCCCGGGCTTCCCGGCTGGAACCCCTGCCGGCGGCCACGGTTGATATCGAGCGGTCGGTGCTGGTGGTCGGCGGCGGCGTGGCCGGGCTGACGGCGGCCAGAAGCCTGGCGGATCAGGGATTCCCGGCGACCGTCGTGGAGCGGTCGGCCGTTCTGGGCGGCATGGCCGCGAAAGTAAAGAAAGAGAAAGTGACCGCTTTTGTCAGGGCCCTGGTCGAGGAGGTGTCGCGCCATCCCCGTATTGACGTGCTGACATCGGCCGAAATAACCGCCGCTTCCGGATTTATCGGCAATTTTGAGACTACCGTCCGGCTGGAAGGCGGCGGGGAAAAGACCATCCGGCACGGCATCGTCGTGCTGGCCACCGGCGGCAGACCGGCCGACACCGACGAGTACCTTTACCACCAGGACGACCGGGTGACCCGCTGGCATGATCTCTGGGATCATCCGGCCCTGCCGGACGCGGAGAGCGTCGTTTTTATCCAGTGCGTCGGATCCCGGGACGAGCGGCGGCCGTATTGCTCCAAGATATGCTGCACCGCCTCCATCGAGGCGGCCATCCGTTTGAAGGAAGAGAAGCCCGGCCGCCGGGTGTACATCATCTACCGGGACATCAGAACCTATGGCGAGCGGGAGCGCCTTTATCAGAAGGCCCGGCAGCTGGGGGTGATTTTTATCCGCTATGACCTGGAACGCAAGCCGCGGGTGAGCCGGTCCGAAGACAATCTGCTGGTGACGGTCTATGATCCGGTGCTGGGCCGGGAGCTGGCCATCGAGGCCGATCTGGTCAACCTGGCCACGGCCATCGAAGCCGCGGACCATGTTCCCCTGACCCGGATGTTCAAGGTCTCGGTCAACGCCGAGAATTTCCTGGCCGAGGCCCATGCCAAGCTGCGGCCGGTGGACTGCGCCACTGACGGCGTGTTCATCTGCGGCCTGGCCCATTATCCCAAATTCCTGGAAGAGTCCATCGCTCAGGCTCAGGCCGCGGCGGCCCGGGCCGCGACGGTGCTCTCCCGGGATCAGGTGTCGATCGAGCCGATCGTCTCGGAAGTCAATGAAGCCCTGTGCATCGGCTGCGGTCTGTGCGAAAGCGTCTGCCCCTTTGGCGCCATCCGGCTCAAAAAAGTGGAAGGGCTGGGCTACCGGGCCGAAAACATATCGGCCCTGTGCAAGGGTTGCGGGGTCTGTGCCGCCAGCTGTCCTCAGAAGGCGATTGACATGAAGCATTTCCGCGACGCGCAGATCACGGCGGCCGTGGCGGCCGGCGGGTAGATCATACAGGCAAAGGAGAATTTATGGACAAGGCTCAACCGAAAATTATCGGATTTTTATGCAACTGGTGCGCCTATGCCGGGGCCGACCTGGCGGGCGTGTCCCGGTTCCAGTATCCGGCCGCGCTCCGTCCGGTGCGGGTGATGTGCAGCGGCCGGGTGGACCCCCTGTTCGTGGTCGAGGCCCTGGAAAAGGGATACGACGGCGTGCTGGTGGCCGGCTGACATCCGGGTGAATGTCATTACCAGGATGGTAATCTTCATGCGGAAAAAAAGATGGCCTCTCTGGCCGTTCTGCTGGACATGTCCGGCATCGGCAGCGATCGCGTCTGGCTGCGCTGGGTGAGCTCCGCGGAAGGCAAGCTGTTTGCCGAGTACGCGGCGCAGGTTTGTCAGGCCATTACCGACCTGGGGCCGTTTGCCCGGGAAAAATGGCGCCTGCCGCTGGCCGCGGTCAGACGGGTGCTGTCCACGCAGCGCGTGCGCTGGCTGATGGGCAAGGAGCTTGAGCTGGAGGAGTACGGCAATGTTTACGGGGAAAAGATGCCGCCGGCGCAGTATCAGGCGGTTCTCCGGCAGGTTCTGCGCCAGGAGTATGAGAAGGCCCTGGTTTTGGAATCTTTGACCGGCGACGAGGCGCAGCAGGTGAAAGAGATCGCCGAGAAAACCGGGTTGCCGGGGCCCACGGTGGCGTCCCGCCTGATGGAGCTGGAACACGAAGGGCTGGCCGCCGTGAACGGTTATGACGACCGGAATCCACGGCTGGTCAGGTCGGGCGATTAAATTTTTTCAGGCCGCGGGAAGAGGGCTTTTTTTAAACGGGTTGTTTTAAGAATCAACGATTCAGGAAAGTAAACGGGAACACGATGACGGGTTCAACGAAAAAAACAGGCAGCGTGGTGATTGTCGGCGCCGGCATTGCCGGCATGCAGGCCGCACTGGATCTGGCCAACTCGGGTTATTTTGTTCACCTGGTGGACCGTTCGCCGACGGTGGGCGGCATGATGGCCCAGCTGGACAAGACCTTTCCGACCAACGACTGCGCCATGTGAGTGATCTCACCCACACTGGTCGAGGTCGGCCGGCACAGCAACATCAACATCGTCAGCAATACCGAAGTCCTTTCCGTCGAGGGCGAACCGGGCAATTTTGAAGTTAAGCTGGGCACCCAGCCCCGGTTTATCGACCCCGCCCGGTGCACCGGCTGCGGGCAGTGCGCCCAGGTATGCCCGGTAAACGGGGAAGACAAGTTCAACCAGGGCCTGTCGCGGAAAAAGGCGATTTACATCCAATACGCCCAGTCGGTTCCGCTTTCCTACGCCATTGATCCGGAGCTGTGCATCGGCTGCGGCCTGTGCGAGAAAATCTGCCTGGCGGAAGCCATTCGCTACGGCGATACCTACAGGGAATCGACGCTGGCGGCCGGCGCGGTGATTCTGGCGCCGGGCACGCGGGCCTTTGATCCGTCCGGACTTGATTTTTACGGGTATGGCAAATTCCCGGATGTCGTGACCAGCCTGCAGTTCGAACGCATACTGAGCGCCTCCGGTCCTTTCCTGGGCCATGTCCAGCGGCCTTCGGATCTTCGGATTCCCAGAAAGATCGCCTGGCTGCAATGCGTCGGCTCGCGGGACGTCAACCGCTGCGACCGGGCCTATTGCTCGTCGGTCTGCTGCATGTACGCCATCAAGCAGACGATCATCGCCAAGGAGCATGCCGGCGAAGATCTGGACTGCGCCGTGTTCTACATGGACATGCGTACCCACGGCAAGGATTTTGAACGATATTATAACAGCGCCAGGGAGAAACACGGCGTCCGGTTTATCGACAGCCGCGTGCATACCATTGAGAGGGTTGACGAGACTGGCGAACTTTCACTGCGCTACGTGGACGCCCGCGGAAAAATCCAGAAGGAAAATTTCGATATGGTGGTGCTGTCGGTGGGCCTGGAGGTTGCTCCCGAAGCGGTCGCCCTGGCCGAAAGGCTGGGCGTCGAGTTGACCGCGGGCAATTTCGCCAGGACGAAAACCTTTTCGCCGGTGAACACTTCCCGTCCGGGCGTCTTTGTCTGCGGCGCGTTTCAGGGGCCACGGGACATTCCCCAGTCCGTGGTGGATGCCTCGGCGGCGGCCGCGGCGGCCGGCGAGATATTGAGCGAGGCGCGCGGCACCTGTGTCGTCAGGAAGGAGCCGGTTCCGCAGAGAAATGTCGCCGGCCAGCGGCCCCGGATCGGAGTGTTTGTCTGCAAATGCGGCAGCAATATCGCCGGCGTGGTCGATGTCCCGGCGGTGAGCAGATACGCGGCCAGCCTGCCTTATGTCGATTATGTCGAGGATAATCTGTATACCTGCAGCCAGGATACCCAGGAACTGATGGCCGAAGCCATCAAGAAAGAGGGCCTGAACCGGGTGGTGGTGGCTTCCTGCACGCCCAAGACCCATGAGCCCCTGTTCCAGGAGACGCTGGTGAGGGCGGGGCTTAATAAATATCTGTTCGGCATGGCCAATATCCGCAACCAGGACTCCTGGGTGCACCGGAACAACCCGGACATGGCCACTGAAAAAGCCAAGGATCTCGTCCGCATGGCGGTGGCGCACGTGGCTCTCACCCAGCCGCTGGAGGAAGCCGAACTGCCCGTGGATCAGACCGCACTGGTGATCGGCGGCGGCCTGGCCGGCATGACGGCGGCCAGGAGTCTGGCCGACCAGTGATACGAAACTCACATCGTGGAAAAATCGGGGCAACTGGGCGGTCAGGCCAGGAATTTATATAAAACCGCCGACAACAGCGATGTCCAGAAGGAGCTGGCGGCCCTGGTCGACCAGATCGACCGGCATGAGCGCATCGTGGTTCATCTGAATTCAACCATTACGGCCGTGGAAGGGTTTGTCGGTAATTTCAATTCGACCATCTCCGCGGGGGAAAAAGGGGAGACGCTGAAGCACGGCGTGACCATTATCGCCACCGGCGCTTCCGTTTATGTTCCCGAGGAATACGAATACGGGCATGATCCCAGAATCCTTACCAGCCTGGAACTGGATAAACGGTTTATCGCGGATGACCCGGAGCTGAAGAAGATCGAAACGGCGGTTTTTATCCAGTGCGTCGGTTCCCGGGAACCGGAGCGTCCTTACTGCAGCCGCGTCTGCTGCACCCATTCCATCGACAGCGCCCTGGAGCTGAAGAAGCGCAATCCCGACATGGATGTCTACATTCTTTACCGGGATATCCGGACATACGGCGAAAAAGAGTATCTATACCAGGAAGCGCGCCGTCAGGGCGTCATTTTTATGCGTTACGACCTGGAGCATAAGCCCCGGGTGAGCCTGGCGGACGGCCGGTTGCAGGTTACGGTCAGGGACCATGTCCTGGATCGTCCGGTGACCATATCCGCCGACCTGCTGACCCTGGCCACGGCCATCGTTCCCAACGACAACAGGGACCTGGCCTATCATTTCAAGCTGTCGCTCAACGATGACGGCATGTTCGCGGAAAAACACGCCAAGCTGGGGCCTTCCGATTTTGCCTCGGACGGTGTTTATCTCTGCGGCATGGCCCATTATCCCAAGCCCATCGAAGAGGCGGTGGCCCAGGGCAAGGCGGCGGCCTCGCGGGCGGTGACCCTGCTGGCGCAGAAAGTCGCTTATGCCAGCGGCACCGTGGCCCAGGTGAATCCGGCCATGTGCAGCGCCTGCGGCGTGTGCGTCTCCATCTGCCCCTATTCGGCGCCGTCCTTCAGGGGTGAGCAGGAGCGCTTTTTCCCCGGCAGGGCGGAGATCAATCCGGTACTGTGCAAGGGTTGCGGCCTGTGCGTCGCCTCCTGCCGGTCCGGGGCCATAACCCTGAAAGGATTCAGCAGCGCCCAGATTTTCGCCCAGCTCTCCGCGTTGCAGGAGGCGGTGTGAATGACGCTGATTGGAAGGAAATGATCATTATTAATAATAACCGGGAAAAGACCAAATGATGAAAACCAAGGAACAAGGCGAAGCCGGCTGGGAACCGAAAATAGTGGCTTTTCTGTGCAACTGGTGCAGTTACGGCGCGGCCGATCTGGCCGGCGTCAGCCGCATGCAGTATCCGCCCAATATCCGGGTCGTGCGGCTGCCCTGCACCGGACGCATGAGCCCCAAGTTCGCTCTGGCCGCTTTGCGGGAAGGGGCGGACGGAGTCTGGGTCTCCGGGTGACATCCGGGTGAATGTCATTACCTGGAAGGTAATTATTACGCACGGAGAAAATTTTTGCTGTTGAAGAGCCTGGCGGCTTTTATGGGCATTGAGCCCGGCCGGTTGCAATTTTCCTGGATTTCATCGGCCGAATCCACGAAATTCGCCGATGTAGCCACGACTGTTGTCTCCGAAGTGAAAAAACTGGGGCCCAACAGACGGTATGTGAAACACCCAAGCTGGAACGAGTAAGATGCGGAATTATACGGAAAAAATACGTGAGCTGGCGCGGACCCTGCTGGCCGGCGGCCGGGTCGACAAAGTCATGGGCTTTGCCCGGGGCAGCCTGCCCATGGCCTCGGTACCGTTCTGCGCCGCTGCTCCGGATCAGTGCGATAAGCTGATCATCGATGCCTTCTGCGGCATGAACATAGCCAACTACCTGACGGACAGAAAAGACAAAATCGGGGTGATCGCCAGGGGATGCGAGACCCGGAGCATCGTTAATCATATCGTGGAAAACAAGATCAAGCGCGAACAACTGGTGATTATCGGCGTGCCGTGCACCGGCCTGGTCGACAAGCGCAAGGTGGCGGAACTGTATGACGGCGATATTAAAGAGGTCAGGGAGACGGACGAGGCGGTGATCGTCAGCGGTTCCGCCGGGGAAAAACAATTTGAAAAAAAATCCGTTATGGATGAGTGCTGCGCCGTGTGCGTTCACCGCAACCCGGTCATTTACGATGAGCTGGCCGGGGACCTGGTGGCCGAACAGGAGGGCGTTGACCGTTATGCCATGGTCGAGGCCGTTGAGAAACTGCCGGAAGAAGAAAGGTGGCGGTATTTCGAGGATCTGTATTCGACCTGCATCCGCTGTTACGCCTGCCGCAACGCCTGTCCGCTCTGCTACTGTCCCACCTGTTTCGTGGACGAATCCAATCCGCAATGGGTGGGCAAGGGGCAGGACGAGACCGATATCCGGACGTTTCATTTTCTGCGGGCCTATCATTGCGCCGGCCGGTGCGTAGACTGCGGTGCCTGCACCCGGGCCTGTCCCATGGGAATCAACGTCAGGATACTGACGAAAAAACTGGAGAAGGATTGCCTGGATATGTTCGGCTGGGAAGCCGGGCTGTCGATCGAGCAGCGTCCGGCCCTGGATGTTTATTCTCCGAATGATCCCGAGACAATATTCAAATAAGCGGATAAGGAATTAAGGCTATGACCGTGTATAAGATTGACGGGCAACAGTGGCGGGATGGACTTGAAAAATTGTCGGCCGCTTACCGCTTGATCGCCCCGAAGAAGCAGAAGGACGGGGCTTATGAGTTCGGGCGCCTTGAACCGGGGGAAATTCCGGAAATCGAAGCCGTCAACACCCGTCTGTCGCCGAAATTCGTGGCGTTTCCCCAGACGGAAACCATGCTGACCTATACCGTCGATGACAAAAACCCGGATTGCGGCCTGATGAAAGAACCGGACATGGATTATCCGCTTACGGCCGTGGTGGGCATCCGCCCCTGTGACGCCCGGGCCCTGACCCTGGTCAGGCTGAATTTTGACACCCCGGCATACCAGGATCCCTACTGGCTGGGTAAATATGAGAAAACAGTGTTCGTGGGGTTTGCCTGCGATACGCCGGACCCTACCTGTTTCTGCACCTCGGCCGGCGGCGGCCCGTACAATGAGGATGGCCTGGACGCGCTGATCGCCCGCCGGGATGATGTTCTGCTGGCCAAGGTCCTGACCGATAAGGGGAAAAAACTGTTTGCAACTGCCGGCTGGCAGGATGCTTCCGGAGATCCGCGGGTCTTTGAATCCGGAAAGAAGGAGGCCGAGCAGAAGATCGTATCCTCGGTGCCTACCGACCGGCTGGCCGGGAAAAGCCTGCTGGATCTGTATGAGGCGCCCTTCTGGGACGATATCGCCTTCGCCTGTCTTAACTGCGGCACCTGCACCTATCTCTGTCCCACCTGCTGGTGCTTTGACATCCAGGACGAGGCGTCCCGGAAAAAAGGCGTCCGGATCCGCAACTGGGACAGCTGCATGTTTCCTCTGTTCACGCAGCATACCACCGGCCATAATCCCCGGGGAGAGAAGACTCAGCGGGTGCGGCAGCGGTTTATGCACAAGCTGAAATATTTTGTGGATAAGTACGGCCAGGGCATCATGTGCACCGGCTGCGGCCGCTGCGTCCGGTATTGTCCGGTAAATATTGATATCCGGCGGGTCTGTGAACAGATGAACAATTACGCGGCCGGGGCAAAAAAAGCAAGTTGAGGAGAAATGTCATGAAAAACCCGTATTTGCCATACCCGGTGCGCATCGACGACATAAAAGACGAAACCGAAGACCGGAGCCTGAAAACGTTCAGGCTTGTGTTTATCCGGCCGGAAGACGAAGAGCAGTTTGCCTACCGGGCCGGCCAGTTCGCGGAATTATCCGTGACCGGCAAGGGGGAAATCCCTATCGGCATCGCTTCATCACCCGTGGAAAAAGGGTTTATCAAATTTACCGTCAATCGCGCCGGGGTGGTTACCACTTATCTGCACAGCATGAAGGTCGGAGACGTGATGGGGGTCCGGGGGCCGCTGGGCAACAGCTATCCCTGGGAGATGCTTCAGGGCAAGAACATCCTGATCGTGGGCGGCGGATTCGCTTTTACTACCCTGCGGTCGTCGATCGTTTACATGCTGGATCCGGCCAACAGGAAAAAGTTCGGCAATATTGATGTGGTGTACGGTGCCCGGACGCCGGGTATGCTCCTTTATCTGGATGAGCTGGCCGCGTGGGAGAAGCGGGACGATATCAACATGCATATCACGGTGGACGGAACCAAGGATCCGAACTGGAAATACCATGTCGGGTTCGTGCCGCCGGTGGTGGAGGAAACCGCGCCCCAGGGAGGCCCGGACAGCTACGCCATCATCTGCGGCCCGCCGGTGATGATTAAGTTCACCCTGCCGGTTCTGGAAAAACTCGGATACGCCCATGACAACATCATCATGTCTCTTGAAAACCGGATGAAATGCGGTATCGGCATGTGCGGCCGGTGCAATATCGGCAAGGAGCTGGTCTGCCGGGACGGGCCGGTTTTCACGCTCTCTCAACTGAACCTGACCCCGAAAGAATATTAATGATTTCAAGAAGATAAATTTGATATTATAAAAAACTTGACAAGCACGAAAATGAAAGTTATTGTCAAAAATTTAGATTCTTGGATTATAAGAACAAACAGATAACAAGAATATGGAAAAGAATAAACTGGAACGGGAATATAAGAAACCATAAAGGAGGTTGACTCAATGGCAACAGTCGAATTTGGTGGCAAGACATTTACGGTGGACGAGGACGGTTTTATTGAATCCTACAGCGATTACTGTGAAGAATGGGTTCAGTGGGTTAAAAAGGAAGAGGGAATTGAAGAATTGAACGACGAGCATCGTCAAGTTGTCAAAGTTCTTCAGGATTATTACGAGAAAAACGGCATTGCGCCGATGGTTCGTATCCTTTCCAAGCTTACCGGTTTCAAATTGAAACACATATACGAGCTTTTCCCTTCAGGACCGGGCAAGGGAGCCTGTAAAATGGCCGGACTTCCCAAGCCGACCGGCTGCGTGTAATCGATTAATTGTGTTCCGTTTTCTTTAAAGAAAAGCCCTGATTGATTTCAGGGCTTTTTTTGTTGGCGGGGAAAACATGGGGATTGACGCCACCGACAGGCTGATATTGAACGCGATACAATCTGATTTTCCAATAGAACCAAGTCCTTATAAGGTTGTCGCGGAACGTCTGGGTTTAACCGAGGCAGAGGTGTTAACCCGCGTCAGAGCCTTGAAAGAGACCGGCATCATCCGGCGGATCGGCGGCAATTTCGCTCCGGACAAACTGGGGTATGTCAGCACGCTGTGCGCGGCCAGGGTACCGGCGGAGAAAATAGACCTGTTTGCCCGTGTCGTGAATGCTTATTCCGGTGTTACCCATAATTATGTCCGGGACAACGGCTTTAATGTCTGGTTCACTTTTATCGCGTCGTCCATGGAAAAAATAGAAGAGAGCCTCAGTGAGATCAGGCGGGGGACGGGTGTAACCGATATTATCAATCTTCCCGCGACACGGGTGTACAAGATTAAGGCGGAATTCATCCTTTGATGGCTTTGTAAAAAGCTCAATCTCTGAGTTGCGCTGCATCTCTCGGAATTTCACGTACTATCAGTACGCTGCATTCCTCGAGATTTGCGACGCCTTGATCTTGAACGTTTTACTTTGCCGTCCCAGAAACGACTTTACGAAAC
>CAYSMV010000289.1:0-8954 GCA_964432245.1 uncultured Desulfobacterales bacterium | reverse complement strand
GACCAGAGGGAAAAACTGCTCCAGAACCGTCTGGTGGACTTCGGCCCGGTCCAGAGCGGCGGAGATGGTGCCGGCGATCAGGCTGCCGCCCTGCCCCATCAGGGTAATTCTTCCCCTGTCAGCGCGGCCTTCCAGAATGTTTTCCTTGGCCCGGCGGCACTGGTGACAGAGGGCTTTCAGACGGTCGGCGTCCAGTGTTTGTTTCAGCTTTTCTTCGATGCGCCGGGCCAGAGCCAGGTCGATGTTGTCGCCGCCGAGGATCAGATGATCTCCCACGGCGATCCTTTCAAACCGGGGGCTGCCGTGCTCTTCGCGCAGGGTAATCAGGGTAAAATCAGTGGTACCGCCGCCCACATCGCAGACCAGGATCAACTCATCGCGGCCGACCTGCTCGCTCCAGTCGTTCTCATGCACCGCCAGCCAGCTGTAAAAAGCGGCCAGGGGCTCTTCCAGCAGGATGATATTTTTCAAACCCGCCAGGGAAGCCGCCGCCAGGGTCCGATCCCGGGCCACCTCGTCGAAAGAGGCCGGCACGGTCACCACCACCAGCTGGTTTTCCAGATAATCCTCCTCCTCTTCACCCCGGGCCGTGTTCCAGGCCTGGCGGATATGATTCAAATAAGCGGCCGAGGCTTCCACCGGCGAGACCTTGCGGATTTTGTCCGGCGCGCCCCAGGGGAGGATGGCGGCGTCGCGGTCGACGCTGTTTTCACACAGCCAGCTCTTGGCCGAGCAGACCAGCCGGGCCGGAATGTTGGCCCCGAAATCCCGGGCGAATATTCCGACGAAATTCTTCGTGGGCATGCGCCAGGGATGAGCGATGGCCGCTTCGAAAATCTCGTGTTCACCCGGAATATATAAAAACGACGGCAGCACCGGTCGGCGCGAGAATTCGCCGCTACCGGTCAGCTGCGGCACCTCGAATTTCTGGATCGGCGGCTTCTTCCCGTCGCCCGCGTCCAGTCTTGCGTACGACACCGCCGAATTGGTCGTGCCCAGGTCGATGCCAATCACGAATCGCGCATCAACAGACGGCATTTTTAGAACCTTTCATAATGGGGTCAAGTCCGCTTTTGGCTCTTGACTTCTTGATTACATTATAATAGAAAAAAATTATTATGGCACGTCCCCTTCGCATAGAATATCCAGATGCCTGGTATCATGTAATGAATCGCGGCAGGCGAGGCGAGGCTATTTTTGCGGATAACCGGGACTATGAGGCGTTCACCGAGCTGCTCAAGGAAACGTCCGAGATGTGGAACATCAGGGTAGCCGCCTATTGTCTGATGCCGAATCATTACCATATGCTGGTTCAGACGCCAGAAGCGAATATCTCAAGAAGCATGCGCCATCTGAACGGAGTCTATACCCAGAGATACAACAGCCGTCACCGGTGCGACGGCCAGCTTTTTCGCGGCCGTTATAAATCCATTCTTATTGATACGGACGCTTATCTGCTCCAGGCCGTTCGTTATATCCACCGGAACCCCCTGCGTGATAGGCTGGTAAACAAGATAGATAGTTATAGGTGGAGCAGCCACCAAGGATATGTCTCCATTGCCGGAAAATGGGACTGGCTGCATAAAAATCATATTCTCTCCATGCTAACGAAGAACCGAAAAGACTGGCTGCGGGCTTATAAAAATTGGGTGTCGGTTGAGGAACCGGACGAGGTCAGTCGGAAGATCAATGGCGAAAAATGGCCTGTCTGTTTAGGCCCTCAATCTTTTATCGATCGGATAAAGGAGGAATACGGCCGGGAAAAAATAAACAAAAACATACCTTCCAGCCGGGAGTTGCTGCCGGACAGAAACCGCATTCTCGGCGTGGTGTACGGGATCTACGATACAACAGAGCCGGAGAGCCGGAAAATAGCTCGGGGAAAAACAAATGAAGCCCGTAACGTGGCCATATATCTAACCAGAATGCTGCGGCGGGACACATTAAAAAAGATTGGCGGGGAGTTCGGCATCGATAACGAAAGCACGGTAGGCAGCATAGTGGAACGTATGAAGAAAAGGCTGGCAACAGATCGCGCCTTCGCCCGGCGGGTGGATCAAATGGCTGAATCAATCAAGAAAAGCTAAAAGCGGATTTGACCCCATTATTAGGAGAAAATATTCAATGTCTATCCAGGAAAAAATCAAAAAAGACCTGACGCGGGCGATGAAGGAAAAAGATGAGGAGAAAAAAAATGCGCTACGAGTCATTATGGGTGAATTCGGACGGGGAGAAAAAAAAGAGATTTCTGATAATGATGCGGTAAAGATAATCAAGAAGCTTGTCAAATCGGAGCGGGAAACTCTTGAAAGCTCAGGGCAACAGGGAGATAATCGTTATATCGAAATCCTGGAATCATATCTGCCGAAAATGGCCTCTGAAGAGGAGATTATCCGATGGATCATGGAAAATATAGATTTTGCCGATTATAAAAATAAAATGCAGGCTATGCGGGATATTATGGCCCATTTCGGTTCCGCAGCCGACGGTAACCAGGTGAAAGAAATTCTTCAAAAGCTATAACCGAAAACGGCCATAGGTTACAGACCATCTTAATGAGGGAATTGAATCAGAGCCGTCGATGGGAAGAGGTATGTCTTTTAAAAACATGGCGGCATAGTAGAAGGCAGAAAAAAATGGGCGCAGGATCGTTAGGTTTCCCGGCGACAGGCTTAATGATCACATCCGAATCAATCAAAATAAGGCTAAAAGCGGACTTGACCCCATTATAATATGGACTTTGACGTCATCGTTATCGGTACCGGGATGGGCGGAGCCGCGGCCGGGGCCATCTGCGCCCGGCACGGCCTGAAAACCCTGATCCTGGAAAAAAATCCCCGACCCGGCGGCTCCTGTTCCTACTATCTCAAACAGGGTTTCCAAGTTGACACCGGCACCCACCTCTTTATCCGGGGCAACGACGGCCCCTTCGGCGACTGCACCCGCCGCCTGGGCATGGGCGAAGCCATTAATTTTCTTCAGGCCGACCCGGTCACCCATCTACGCGGCTTCAACCTGGACATCGCCCTGCCGGCCGGCTGGGCCGCCAAGCTGATCTTCCTGCTGCGTTTTGTCTATCAGGCCGACATCCCCGCGCGGGAATATCCGGCCCTGATCCGCATGTTCCGGGACATGCTGCGTATGAAGCCGGATGCCATCGAAAGCCTGGACACCACATCCATCGAAGATTTCATGAAACGCTATACCACCAATATCCAAGTGTTGACCGTAGTGGGTTTTCTGATGGGCCTCTATTTCGTTCTCCCCATCTGGGAAGCTTCGGCCGGCGAATCCATCTGGAATTTCCAGAAAATGGCGGCCCGGGGATTTACCGTCTGTTACCCGAAAGGCGGCGCGGTCGCTATCCCGCGGACGTTTCTGGACGGGGCCCGGAAGTTTTCGGCCGTCATTCGGATGAACGCGCCGGTTCGGCGCATCATCATCGAAAACGGCCAAGTCCTCGGCGTGACCCTTAAAAACAATGAGATCATCACCGCCCGGGCGGTTATATCCACGTCGTCAGCCAAAGACACCATCCTGAAGCTGGCCGGGGAAGAGCACTTTCCCGCCCCGTTTATCCGGACGATCCGCTCCCTGACCTCCTCCATGACCGCCTTTCAGGCCAAAATCGGCGTCCGCAAGAAGCTGATCAGGGCCGGTTCCCTGGTGGGCGTTTATCCGTCCCGGGAAAAAAGAGAAGTAACGGAAGCCCTCATGCGGCAATTACACAGCGAAGCCATGCGGGGCCTGTCCGGTGATTATGTTCCGGTCTATATCCCGGTACCGACCAATTTTGATCCGGACCTGGCGCCGAAAGGATGCCAGTTGATTACCGCCGTGGCCGGTTCGCCGAACCTGGAGGTGCCGCTGAAAGATCCGGCCGACGTTTGGATGGAAAAGATGATGACGGCCCTGAACCGGATGATTCCGGGCCTTGAAGAAAACACGATCTTCTGCGACAAGTGGTCGGTCCGGGCCCTGGCCGTCTGGATCGGCAAAAGCAACGGCGCCGCTGTTTCCACGGCCCAGAGCACGACGCAAACCGGCAGTCGCCGTCTGCCTCATGAAACGCCCGTCCATGGCCTTTACCTGGCCGGAGACTGCGCCGGGCCGGCCCGTGGTGTGGGCACGGAACTCGCCTGTCAAAGCGGAATGGATTGCGCCGATCTGGTCGCGGGAGTATATGGGGTCAGCTCCCGCCATCACTGATTTTCCGGTCAGGTCAAATGGTGGATGTTTTTGACCCTCATGGCTACATGTTCCAGCTCGTAGTTGATCGTTCTGATAAAGGATTCTATGTTCGGCTTCATATCAGGCAGAAAAGAGGAAGCGGCCCCGGCAATAATGACTTTCAGAAGGATACCCTCGACGTCGATCGGATTGTCATGTATCAATTTGCTGATTCTTCTCAAGGCTGTGTCGGCGCTGGTCCGGTCCGCCATGGGCAGAATAATAATCATGGTATCATTATTTAATTCGCCGATAATGTCGGATGCTCTGGTAATGCCGATTAATCTACTGTAAGCCGCGTCAAACAAATCGGTTTTCCTGATTTTCTTGTCCGCCGGCACCTGCGTCTGGGGGCTGACGTTAACAAAAGTAAAAGAAAGGGTTGACAGAGGATGATTATGACGCTTGGCCCGGAACATCTCTTTTTCCAGGTAAAACCTAAATTCCTCCGGTTTCAGAACACCCGGTGGCATCTGCCGCTTTCGTTTCTCCTCGCGCAGGGTTTTTTCCTGCTCTATCAGGCGGGCATAAATCTGTCCAAAATTGTTCTCATCGATCTTGCCGGCATCAACCTCGGAGCGGATAACGCGCAGGACATTTCTTAATTCTTCATTATCTCCCGGGCTATGTTCCATCATCTGCAGCAGGGTTCTCTCTTTTCGCGTCGGTTCGCCGGCGCCCGGAATCAGAAAGGAACGATCCACGGCCAGCTTTTCAAAAACAGCCTCGATGCGGGCGTTGATCCGTTCTTCCATCCCGGCCAGGGCCTGGGCGCTTAGATTCATGCCCTTCAACTGCGCCATCAGCCCTGATCCGACATCGGTCATCATCTGACGGGCCTGCGCCTCTTTTTCGGGGTCCCCTTCCTCGGCTGCTTCCTTTTCTATTTTAGCGCCCAATTGTTCAACATAATTGATCAGCGTCTCAGTAAAAGCTGCTTCATCTCCATCGCCTTTCCGGATTTCAGCGGCAATGGCCAGCAACTCCGCGGCCTTCTCCGGTTTTTTGCGGATTTCATCAATCAGTTCTTCTCCGTCCACCCCGACGGATTCGGCGGCTTCCCGAAGAATCTGAGACAGCCCTTCGCTCTCCAGCTCCTTGCCGAGTTGCCGGACAAGTTGCAGGTATTCGGACATGGGCATCCCTTCGGCCAGCAGAGCGGCTTTGATTTTTGGCAGCAGGCGTTTAAGCCCGCCGACTTCAGGAACCAGCCGCCGTAGAATCTGAGCCAGCCGGGCGGTCGTTATCTTGCCCTGCTGATATTCGTCTTTTATCAGTTTAATGATAACATTGTCCGTTAACTCCTCCATCTGTTCGCGAATTTTTTCCTCGTTCGCGTAGGCCTGATTAAGCGCCTTCTGGGCTTCTATACCGATGGTCAGCTGGCGCTTCATTTCAAAAACGGCGTCGGCGACGTCCATCATATCTACCTGATCCCCGGCCTCAATTTTCTGTTTGACGTCGTCGCTTAAAGTCTGAATCTGATAAAGCAGAGTGGCGCCGGGCGTTATTTTCTTCAGGTCCTCATCCGGAAGAGCGCCCTCCTCCCAGCTTCCGGAAGGAAGCGCGCCGGCCGCGACCGCCTCCATGCTTCGGGACTCAGCGGCCAACATACTCTCGGAAAGACCGGCCGGATCGTCCAGAAGCGTCTTCATGGACAGGGTTTTTTCGGCTTCTTCCGTCAGAACGCCTTCAACCAGCATTTTCATAAACTGCCGGGAAAGGCCGGCGTCTTCTTCGCTCCGCATCACGGACGACCTTTCTCCCTTGTTCCGGTGAGAAATAATTTCATCGTCCTTGGTCACTTTTTTGTAAAAAACATGATTGATCTTCAGGTTCTGCACACCGCGGAAATTCAGCTCTTCAATCATTCTGTCGCAGTCCGGAAATTTGTGCGGCGAGGTAAAAAAATTAATAAGCGTCTGAAGGTCTTCCGCTGTGATTCCAGCGACAAAGGAAATCGACTGGACCCCGGTTTTCTTGAACAGACCGATAATACGACTGACATTAATACGCGGGTCAACCAGTTCTTCATCAATAAACAACTGATCCCGGTTCAGGATCAAAGCCAGGCTTGGGAAATTCGAAAGCTGCTTAGCCAATTCCTGGTGAAAATTTGTTATCGTGTCTTTAATATGAGGATGATCGGCCTTATACATCATCGCCCGATTCAGCAGCAGGCAAACCATGCGACTGAGCTTGTCATGATCCGCCTTATTCATTTTCTGAGAGGGCATGGCTGATCCTTTACCGGTCTGATGATATGAACTGTGCCGCGTAATCCTGAAGATCCCGTGAGAAATCATTGCAGGAAGCATAGCGATCCCCCGGATCACGGGCAATGGCCTTGAAGACGATACGGTCCATTTCTTCATTGGCCGCCGGATTGAGTTCCGAGGGCTTATGCGTGAACAAACTGTCTTTCAGCTTCAGTTTTAAAAGCTCTCTGGTTGATTCATGCGGGGTAAAGGGCAGACTGGAAACCAGCATCTGAAACAACAGGATACCGGCGGCATAAATATCCGCCCGCCCATCCAGGTTTTCCCCCAGAATCTGCTCGGGAGCCATATTGGTCGGCGTGCCCATAATGTCCTTTTCCGCGTCACCGGTATCACGGATATTTTTTGAAATGCCGAAATCCATGATAATGGGTCGACGGGTATGCTTTTCAATCAGAATATTGGAGGGTTTGATGTCCCGATGGAGAATGTCCTGGCTGTGGGCGTAAGCCAGCCCGTCAAGAACGGCCGCAAATAAATTCAGGGTTGTTTTCAAACCGATGAATCGCTTGGACGGAATGACGTGCTTTTGCGCCAGGGCTATATAGTAAGAGAGCGGTTGCCCCTGGATCAACTGCATGGTGAAATATAAAAATTCATCCATGCTGCCCACTTCATAAACCTGAATTATGTTAGGATGAGATAAACCGGCGGCCAGTTCGGCCTCCTGTTGAAACAGTTCCGCCGTGGCCGGCGTAAGAATGGATTTGGGCAGTACTTTAACGGCGATCTGGCGTTTCAATGTCCGCTGATAAGCGATGAATATGACTGCCATGGCGCCGCGGGCCAGTTCTTTTAAAAGCGTGGCGGTGCCGACCTCCCGGCCGACAAGATGATTCAGATCTATTTGTGTTATGGCAGCCATGTGACCTGCCTCAACCACGCCGCGGAAACGGCCTGGTAACCCATGGTTATTTTAACAGCCGGATTTTATCCGATAGAATCCTGGCGGTTTCCTGGTCAAGCAGAAGGCCCGCGGAAATGTTTACCCACTTTGCCAGCGTCTCCTTGTCCGAGGCCGAAATGGTATAAGGGCTTTTTCCGACATGAGCGCTGATCTGCCGGTTTAGAAACCGGGCGGCCATTTGACCGAAGTTAGGCCTGAGCAAATCGAGCACCTGATTATAGAAAGCGGTATAAGATTTGTTGTCATCGGAGACAAAAGCCTGGGCCTGGCTGTCATTGAGGTCTATTCGAAAATACTTGATGATAACATCACCGATCCTGATTTCATCCCGGTCTTTAAGCTCCGCACGTTTAACCAGCGTATCGTTGACGTAGGTGCCGTTGGTGCTTCCAAAATCAACGATTTCCGTTTTGTTGTCAAAGGTGACAATTTTGGCGTGTTTTTTGGAAACATATTTTTTGTTAATGATAATATCGGATGTACTTTCACGACCGATAATCGTCTTCTCTTTATCGATTGTTACGACATTGCCTTTATCCGGGCCGGTAATAAAAACAATATAAGATCCTTTTCCCCGGCCGGAGTAAATAATCCCGTTCTCCACCTTGATCTTGTCTTCGTGGATAAAATCAAGGTCTTCCTGATCAAGATGAATGGTATCGTCTATCCTTTTTTCTGCCATGGCCTTTCCCTGCTTCGATTAATCCATAAATTTTTTTCAGATCGATAGCCGTTGAATTCCAATGCAAGCTGATACCGTTAATCAATCGCAATATAACTACATATAAACGTTGACGCATTCCTAAAACAATAATTTTTATAACAAAACCAAAGCAATGTGTCAATGTTTTATGACGATTTGATCAAACTTGAAAAAGCCGTAAAGACACAAAACCCGGACGGCAAAGTAAAAATATTAAATCAAGACGTCGCAAACTCCGAGGGACGCAGATACTGAACTTTTCACAAAGCCGTCAAGCTTGAATGACGGCGCGGTTTATTATATTATATATATTTTGCCGGTGCGTATTTCACATTTTATTGGAGCGGATTCTTGTTTTAACAAATTGGATTTGTTGTTTTATTATCAAATTACCGTCCGTCAAAATTATAAAAGCAGCGTAAAATGACAAAAATCTTCAAAAACGGAAAATAAGGCAATAGCATGGCAGCCAACAAAAAGAGATACAGTCAATGCGCCCGGTGTTCCGGCAAAGTCTGTTACCCCTTTGCCCTGGTCAACGATCCCCTGCCGCCTTTAGAGGAAGCCCCGGAAACATGTCCCATGCGGCGATATCCGGATATTATCAACAAAGCGACCGCCTCCTACCAGAAAAAATCGATTCGTGAATTTGCCCGGCTTGCCTCGATTCAGGAAGGAGAGTGCTACGAGCTGACCAGAGAAGGGCTGAAGACAAAAATAACCCGGATCGAAGAGACCATGCAGTTCGCCAGAAAATGCGGCTTTCAAAGGCTGGGGATCGCCTTCTGCATCGGTCTGCGGGAGGAAGCCCGCCAGGTGACCACCATTTTTGAAG
>CAYSMV010000288.1:0-1990 GCA_964432245.1 uncultured Desulfobacterales bacterium | reverse complement strand
AATGATTTGCCGGCCCTGGTCTGGAAGTCCGGCCGCATTGACGCGATCTATGCGACGCGCGTGGTTGTCGAGGACACCGGCTACCGGTTTACTTCTGATACCAGATTTTATACCGCCAGGGGAGATCCTTTAACCCGCATGAATTTTTCGGCCGGCACGAAGGTTAAAATCGTCCTGGACAAGGATGATCTGAGGACAATCGTCTCCCTGGTCAAAGACCGCTGATCATTTTTTTCGAGCCTTAAACCGTTCAATGCTTTCGCCGGTTGCTGTTTCTTCGCGCCCTGACCCTTTCGGGGCCGTTTGCAACCGGCGAATTTTTTTTAACCTTGCGTAGAACAATAAAAGCAGATTTTTTTGATAATAATATTGCCGTCTGAATGCCGTTCGGATATAGTATCCGCAGTATTGTAACGCAAGAGGTCAAAACAAATGGGGCAGAGAACAGCCATAAACATCCCCCGGGAAGCGTTGAAAAAATTCTGTGAAGCCAATCAGATCATCCGGCTCTCCTTTTATGGTTCGGTTCTCCGGGATGATTTCAGTCACGACAGCGACGTTGATATCCTGGTGGAATTTGAATCCGGCGCCAGGGTCGGGCTGCTGAAGATGGCTAACTTGGAAAATGAGCTTTCACGTATCCTGGGCAGGAAGGTTGATCTGCGGACGCGGTTCGATTTAAGTCGTTATTTCCGGCAGGAGGTTTTTGAAAATGCCCGGGTCGAGTATGCGAAAGGATGATCTGATCCGTATTCGTCACATGCTTGATGCCGCCAGTGAGGCAGTCTCCTTTGCCCGCGGCCGGACCAGGACCGAACTCGATTCCGACCG
The DNA here is from genome assembly GCA_964432245.1 of uncultured Desulfobacterales bacterium. Taxonomy (GTDB): domain Bacteria; phylum Desulfobacterota; class Desulfobacteria; order Desulfobacterales; family Desulfosudaceae; genus JBFMDX01. Next base: position 1,159 of record CAYSMV010000288.1, on the reverse strand, counting down.
TATGCTGATGTTATCTATCGTTAAATCCGTGGAGCTGGTCGGCGAGGCGGCTTCAAGGGTTTCAGAAGAAGCCAGAGAAAAATATTCCGAAATCCCCTGGGCCGATATTATCGCCATGCGCAATCGTCTGATTCATGCTTATTTTGATATTGATCTTGACCGGGTATGGGATACTCTTACAGACGATCTTCCGCCTCTCATCAGGACTCTCCAACAAGTGGTCGCGCTTGAAGGATAGTGGTATCTCTATCAGCGGCAAGCGGCCTTCCGGCCGCTCGCCTCTTCTTCCGCGCTTTTTATGGATAATACATATAGAGCCGGTGAATGGTCTGGGCGTGCCAGCGGCCGCGGCCGGAAAAAGTGGGGATATTATTCTTGTCCAGGTAGGCCGCCACTTCCTCGTAGGTCATGTTTTCATCGCGCAGTTTTTTGATCAGATCCAGCAGCTCCTGCTTGCGGGCGGTGATTTTCCTTTTCCGCGGCTCCCTTCTGGCCGGAACCGTCTGCTGAATAAGCTCCGGCAGTGAGGCCAGCAGCTTTTCCATGGCCAGGGCCTTTTTTTCGGAGGCCGCCGCCAGCCGCTCCTGGCTTTCAGCAACCTGGTCCAGGTAATTTTTTATGACCGGGGCCAGGTCGTCGAAGAGGAGTTTCAGGTAATCGGGGATGTCGCTTTTCCGCTGGCCGGTGTTTTTGCCGCGGTTGTCGTTGCGCTGCTGCCCTTTGTGCCCGGCGCCGTACTGTTTCTGGCTGTAACCCTGGTTGTTGCGCAGGTTTTTCAAAAATTCACTCATGAGTCGCACCTCTCTTTTTTTAAATATATTTTTCCAGTTGGTCTAAAGCCGTGATCACCAGGTCCGGTTTTTCGCCCCGGCCTTCTTCTTCCCGCAGCCTCAGCGAACGGGCGTCGCCGGCAAACAGCGTGGTTTTAAAGCCGGTTTTCCCGGCCGGATGAATATCCTTTATCATGTCATTGCCCACGTAGACCGCTTCGTTGACGGCGATTTTTTTTTTCGCCAGGGCCGCGGCGGCCTGTTCGAACAGATAGGACGACGGCTTGGCGTGCCCGTGTTCAAAAGAATAAAAGATCAGGTCCGGGTCGGCCCAGGAGGCCTGGGGCAGCTCGCCGAAAAACAGTTCGAACAGATGACCGGTGTAAAAC
>CAYSMV010000287.1:0-5391 GCA_964432245.1 uncultured Desulfobacterales bacterium | reverse complement strand
CTGGGCCGGAATCCAGACCGGCCGACTGGCGTCTTGACCGTCGTGCCGGATGGGCCTTTCACCGCGCACCCAGTGCAGGGGCTGGTCACGATAAGCCGTTTCCAGGCATAAATGCGCGGGGTTCATGGGATCCGCCGCATCCGGGTCGGTCTCTTGGCTGTTTTCCCGGGCCAGCTCGCTGAATGACGCCCAACGCAGGGGGCAGGCGTTTTGATAGTTTTCCAGGCCGCGGACGGAAACCGAGGCAAAGGCGGACCAGCGTTCCACGATCTCCATCATCAGCGAGGCTCTGGCCGCGTCCAGAGACAGGCCCCGGCCGTAGCCGGTCTGCTCTCCGGAAAGCGAAAACCGGTTCCGGCTGTTGTCAACGCGGGTGATAAACCGCCATGTCTGCAAAAGAGCGATGGGGCTTAAACTGGATTCATGGCGCATGAGTTGTCCCAGTTCGATCCCGGCTTTGGCCAGCCGGTCGGCGGCAATCTCCGCTGTTTGTTCAAAAGAGGCTTTGGCCGGAGTCGGAGCGTCGCTTCCGGTAGCTGGAGCTGTCAGGTCGGCTAAGGTAATCGTCGGTCGGGATGAGGGCTTTTCAAAAGAGAGAGGTGGCAGACCGTTTTTATTTGGCGGTAACAGGGGAGTGTGGTGCAGCAGATTGTCTCTGAAAAAGGCCATCCATTGAGAATGAAGAGGCTGGTCGGGCTCCAGAAAGGAACGCAGATAAATCAACGGCGTGTGTCGGCTCAATTCGTGGATCGTATCCGGTGAAAAACGCTTTTTCAGATAGTCCCGGCCTCCGGTCACCAGCAGATGTTCCGCTTCCAGGGCCCGGCCCAACGCGTCGTCTGTTGAATTTTTCGGGTTTAAAAACGGTCGTGCCTCATTTGGCGCCATTCCGAGCAGACATGTCAACGCATATTGATGCAGAAAATCGTCCATGGGTCGCTGTTTCAGCAGCGCCAGGGCATGTTTCATGGTCAGATCCGCATCCGGGACCACGACGAAATAACCGGTCTGATGTCGGGTTGAGTCTCGTGTTAAGGTATAGTCAATCTTTTTGTTTTTCAAAAATTTTTCCCGGTCCGGGATTAATTTGTTTTGGGATTTCCGGGTGTCTCTTCCGGACAACACGTCGTCATCGCCATGTCTGTACTTGATGGTGTTTTGTTCAGGACTAAGTCGCCGGGGCGATTATGGAATTAGGGCCTTTTCCGCGGGCGGTTTCGAGGATTTCTCTTATTTTTTTCAACAGGGCGTCAACGGTTATATCGTCACCGGTGGCTTCAACCACGCCCAGAGAGATGCTAATAGCCATGGTTTCATTGGCAAGGGAAAACACGGTGTTTTTCACCAGCTCCCGTAGATGCTTGGCGACAACCAAAGCCGCCTTGGTATTTGTCTCCGGAAGAATAAGACCGAACTCTTCGCCTCCATACCTGGCAACGGTGTCAACCACTCGCAGACGGTTGGTCAACAATGATGCCAGTTGCATTAAGACACTGTCTCCGGCCTGGACGCCAAACTTATCGTTGATAAGATGGAAAGCGTCGATATCGATGATGATCAGGGATAGCGGTCTTTTATAGCGTTTATGGCGTTCGATCTCGTTCCGCAGTCTTGATTCGAAATATCGTCGATTGTAGCTTTGCGTCAATCTGTCTCTGATGTTGATATCCTGCAGTTTAGCCTCATACGCGGCAACTTCGGTGGCATCCTGGATGATCATGTAAATATATTCGATTTCTTTTTTTTCGTTGTACAGGGGCCCCAGGGTGCAGTTCTGCTGCATATATTTGAATTCCGTGTCAAAGTGGTGAACCGGCGTGATGGGAATAACGTAATTGTGTAATTTTTGAGAAAAAAAAGCGAAATTGCCGAAGCTGAAAACAGACTTGCAATTTTTGACAAACCAGTTTTTATTGAGATTAGGGAAATAGTCAAACAGAGGGGCGCCGACAATTTCCGAGGCAGTGATCCTGGTGTGCATTTCCAGCCATCGATTCCATCTTCGGACCTTCAAATCACCGTCCAGAATCACGATGCCAAGATTTACCATGTCAAACAGTTGCGAGAAGATCATTGACAACCCTCCATCAAATCCGCAAACATATTCTTCGGCTGTTTGATAACGATTTCTTAAATGTCGCCGGTAACTCACCCCTTTTACGTCCGCATACCATAAAAGGAATGAAAGGTCAAACCATTTGGGTTCATCGTAAATCATTGTTTCTGCTCTTGACTTTTTATAGTTCAACCGGCTGTCGGGGAGCAAGAGTTCAAAGGCGGGAGATAAAAAAAATAAAGGTTGCAATTTTTTAGAATTACAACCTTTTTTAGGTGGTGCCGAAGGGGAGACTTGAACTCCCACGGGGGAACCCCCACTAGACCCTGAACCTAGCGCGTCTACCAATTCCGCCACTTCGGCTTTGATTTAAGCAATATCAATTAATGATTGCGTCGTCAGCTAAATTTTTTTATATAAATAGATTTAAAAAGCCTGTCAAGTAATAATATGACATTAAGAAGCGGAGTTTGCAAAAAAAAGATGCAACTTATTGAAGGCTTGGATGAAATCAAGGGGCCGTACAGGAACGCGGTTGTTACCATCGGCAATTTTGACGGGGTCCATAAGGGACATCAGGCGCTGTTTCGCATGTTGCGCGATAAAGCCGGTCAGGTAGGCGGTACATCCATAGTGATTACGTTTGAGCCGCATCCCGCAAGAGTCGTGGGAGGAAACAGCCGGTTGCCGCTGATTACCCTGTATGAACAGAAAATCGAACTGATTGCGGCTTCCGGTGTGGACGTATGCCTCTGCCTTACATTTACAAAAGAGTTCGCGACCATTTCAGCCCGGGATTTTGTCGAAGATATTCTGATTAGTCGCCTTGGCATTACGGCGATTGTAGTCGGCAGGGATTACGCCTTTGGTAAGAACAGAGAGGGCGATATCGCTTTTTTGAGAAAGTATGCCGAAATTCGCGGTTTTGAGGTGATCTGCGTGGAGGAAGTCCCCTCGGCCGACGGCTTGCCGCGCATCAGCAGCACCATCATCCGGGAAACAGTCGGCCGGGGGGATATGGAGGCGGCCTTTCATCTGCTGGGCCGTTATTATCAGATTCGGGGCAGGGTCGTATCCGGTCGTGGCCGGGGCGGCCGGAGCCTGGGCTTTCCCACGGCCAACATCGAACTGGCCGATGAACTGTGTCCGCCGTCCGGTGTTTATGCCGTTTATGTCGCATACCAGTCGGAACGGTTCAAGGGGGTGGCCAATATCGGCTACAGCCCCACCTTTGATGACCATTTGTTTACGGTGGAGGTTCATATACTGGATTTTAACCAACAGATAACCGGCCGGCGGATCAGGGTTAATTTTGTTAAACGATTACGGGCTGAAAAAAAATTTTCCGGAATAGATGAGTTGAAAGCACAGATTCAAAAAGATATTGATCTGGCAAAAAGCCTGTTGCGTTAACGGAAGGGAGTAAACCATGTCGCTTCTTGAAATCGTTACTTACCCGGCGGAAATATTGCGTGAAGGCGCCAGACCGGTGGAACAGGTCGACCAGGCAATTCAGGACCTGATAGAGGGCATGGCGGAGACGATGTACGCCAATGCCGGTATCGGACTGGCTTCGGTTCAGGTAGGCAACGATCAGCAGGTCATTATTTATGACATATCCGAGGAAAGGGACAAGCGCCGGTATACGGCGCTGCTCAATCCGCGCATCATATCCGCTGAAGGCGATTTTCTCTCGGAAAGAGAGGGCTGTCTGAGCGTACCCGAATTGCGGGTCAATGTCGATCGTTCCGCTTTTGTCCAGGTGGACGCTCTTGACCGGGACGGCAATCCGGTCCGGATCGAAGCGGAAGATCTGGAGGCGGTGGTTCTGCAACACGAGATCGATCATTTAGACGGGGTGCTGATCCTGGATAAGGCCAGTCGTCTGAGAAGACAGATGTACAAGAAAAAATTCGGGAAAAAGGCCAGGAGGCCATGACGGAGAATTTGAACATTCTGTTCATAGGCACGTCGGCGTTTGCGGTTCCCTGTCTTGAGATGCTGGTTGAGGAAGGATATGAGGTTCCGCGGGTGATCACGCAGCCGGACAAGCCCGGCGGGCGCGGTCGCCGGTTGTCGCCGCCGCCGGTTAAAATCGCCGCGCAACGTCTGGGGATCGAGGTTTCCCAGCCGGTGTCCGTCCGCGACATGGCATTCATCGACGAGTTGACGGCTCTGGCTCCGGATCTTCTGGTGGTTGTCGCGTATGGCAGGATCCTGCCGAAAGCGGTTCTTGATGCCCCCCCCCTGGGGGCGGTCAATATTCATCCCTCCCTCTTGCCGGCCTATCGCGGTCCGTCACCGGTTCAGTGGGCCGTGGTGAACATGGAGACAACCACCGGTGTGACCAGCATATTTATGGACGAAGGGATGGATTCGGGAGACATTATTTTATCCGTGGAAACCAATATCAATACCGGCGAAACAGCCGAAGAACTTCAATGCCGCCTCTCTTTTCTGGGCGCGGAATTACTGAAAAAAACAATCCGGATAGTGGCGGCCGGTGAGGCCCAGGCGGTTCCTCAGGATCATTCCCGGGCCACCTTTGCTCCATTACTGATCAAGGCCCACGGAAAAATCGACTGGCGTCGGCCGGCGCGGCAACTGGTGGCCTTTATCAACGGCATGACGCCATGGCCCGGGGCATACACGTTTTTAAACAACAAACGGTATAGAATCGTAAAGGCGGAAACCGTCACAACCACGGAAAGCGGGCCTCCCGGAACCGTTTTAAAAAGTTTTCCCGGGGAACTCCGGATTGCGACCGGAGACGGAGCGCTCTCCGTGTTGACAATTCAGGGCGAGTCGGGAAAAGCGCTTTCCATAGCCGATTTCTTAAGAGGGTCGCCTGTTGCGGAGGGGTCGGTTTTTTCAAACACTTAATATTTGATATGGTCCTATGAAATCCGATCCCCGCCTTACAGCCATGAAAATCCTCAACTCGCTTGAAACCGGGCGCCGGACACTGGACGATATCGTCAGGACCGCCTTAACCTCCCGCACCCTGCCCGAGAAGCGTGACAGGGCGCTGGCGACTACCCTGGTATACGGTGTGCTGCGACGGCGATTGACCCTGGACTGGGTGATCCGGCAGCTCTCATCCACCCCCTTTGAAAAGATCAACCCGGATATTCTTACGATTCTCAGGATCGGCCTTTATCAGATTCTGTTTCTGGACAAAATTCCGGATTATGCCGCGGTTGATTCCTCCGGCAATCTTGCCAGGGCCGCGGCCGAGCCTCATCTGGTTCATTATGTTAACGGCGTGCTGCGGGCCGCGGTCCGGCGGCGCGACGCCCTTTCGTATCCCGACAAGGCGGCTGATCCGGTAAAAT
>CAYSMV010000286.1:0-11890 GCA_964432245.1 uncultured Desulfobacterales bacterium | reverse complement strand
GCTCGGCTTCATTGACAGTCATGTCGGCCAGCATAAATACGAATTCATCTCCACCATACCTGGCCACGATATCGGACTTTCTGAGCAACTCCCTTGTCAGGAGGGCAAAGAAATTGAGTACCTCATCTCCGAAGGCATGCCCCCACGTATCGTTAACCCCTTTAAAATCATCCAGATCCGCGAACATCACAACCAGCGGCATCTGTTTCCTCTCATGTAGCGAAAGCAGGTATTTTACTTCTTGAATAAAGGCGTTCCTGTTATACAGTCCGGTCAAGGGGTCCTGCCGCGACAGCCGCTCCGCCTCTTTTTTCATGAGCTCGATCCGCTTCAGCAATAAAAAAGCATAATAAATACAAATCGCCATAAACAGATTAACAAAGACCAGCTGATAAGAGACCGGGCCGAAAAACATAACCTGCCGGACAGTAAAAACCGGAATTCCCACCAGCAGCATGGTCAGAAACTGTTCGAGAAATATCCGCAGGCCATGCTGCATGCCGTTACCCAGCGCGGCAATCATAACCAGCACCCCGGCCGGCGGGACCTCAAAGGGATCGATCAATACACCTGTAAAAGCCGCCGCCACATCGACGCCGGCAGCCAGCCGGATACCGACCCATCCGGCCCCCCGGGAACGGTACCACCGCCACCAGATAATATGAAAAATCAGAAAAGCGCCGATAACGGCACCCACCCAGAAAGGGCTTAAAATAAAAGGTGGAACCGGCAAAGAAAAAAAATAGACAGCCGACAGCAGGCCCAGAATCATGCGGATCGCGAACTGCATCCTCGGCATATAGATGCCCGGTCCCAACGGTCCGCTTGACGGGTCCTCCGGGTGCATCTTTTTTTTCTCAAAAGCTGATGACACAGGAATATCCAATCCGGTTCTATGGCTAATAAACCGCGGCCGACCTTTCGGGAACATGCGAGATCAGGCGCAACGGTCCTTCTATTGATTCAAGGCCGGCATTCACGGCGCCGGTGGGACAGACCCGAACACAGTTATAACACGGCAGGCAGTCCGGACCGTGACGGATGACCCCTTCGAAAATAGAAATATTATGGGTGGGACAATTGTCCACGCATTTGCCGCATAACGTGCATTTTGCCGGATCCAGCCTGACCCGGGGGATAAACCGTCTGGCAATGGGCACCGGCGTCAGAAATGAAACATACTTCATGAAGCCGGGAACCTTCTTTATCTGGTAGTCGTCAACAGCAGCCCGCTCCAGGCAGAGCTCCACAAACCTGTCAACATGAGGGATGTCCCTTTCATCCGGCTTGCCTTTGGCCAGGGGCTCATCACTTCTGAACATCATGGCATGCTGCCCTTCCAGCTGCATAAGGCCCACTACTTTACCCTTTTTCTTTTTTACAATCGAAGCCATCGCGGACAGGTTGGACCCGACGGTAACGCCACCGAAAGTAACAAAAAGGCCTACCGGCTTGTTTTTAATGCCTTCCAGAGATTTTAAAAATTCGATAACTATTCCGGGGGTATGCCACATATAAGTCGGCGTACCGACAAAAAGGATGTCCGCCGTGTTGATCGTTTCCGGGAGCATTCCCCGAATATCCGGAATTCTGAAACTAGTCACCGTGCATCCCCGGCGGACAAGGGCTTTTGCCACCCAGCCGGCCACGCGGGCTGTATTTCCAGAGGAACTGAGATAAAGGACAACCGCGCTTTTTGATTTCATAAAATAACCCTGGATATCAGAACGGCCACAAACAGCAACCGAGCGATCCGAGCAGTTCTTTTTCACAAGCCGCTATCTGCCGTGAATATTTTGCGGCCCGGCCCTGAACGGTTCCGGCGACATTTTTCAGCCACTGCTTATTTTGATGGGTCTTCCGAAGATATCCGGTCTGCCCTTCGTGATAGGCCAGGTAAAGATTGTAGGCGTCGTCGGCGGCTATTCCGCATCTGACCCGGCTTAAATGGCAGTACCAGCCGACGAAATCGATGGCATCGGCAAAGCAGTCCCTGTCAGCCCCCCGATTATCGCTGTCTCTTTTATACCTTTCCCAGGTCTCATCAAGCGCCTGAGCGTATCCAAAGGCCGAGGACGGCCGCGGCCCCGGCAGAATACAGCAGCAGGTTGTGCGGGGCGGCCTGGCTGTTGGGTCATATTTTGATTCCTGATGCATAATGGCCATCATAACCGGTATGGGAACACCCCATTGCCGTGATGATTTATGGGCGGCCTTAAACCATCCGCCCTGCTCTCTGAAAAGGGTGCAGATATTATCATTGGGGCTGGGAGCATATCGTTTCCCGGGACATCCGGAAACAGACAAAACGACGCCCAATAGAACCAGTATGCAGCGGCGTCTGGTCGGCAACGTCATATTAAGGCCATAGACAGATTAAAGAATAAAACAGCGTCTCAGTAACCTGTCTGAATATAATAGTAGAAAAAAATAAGATTTGAAAGGCGTTTTATGAAACCGGCTGAAGCATGGATTTCATCCCTTTCGGCTTCTCTTGGACGCCTTAAGCGGATTGATTTTGTCTTTGGATTCAACGGCTATATTGTTATCCACATGCGTGGCCAGGTTGCAAACCCCGTTTTTCCATTTTTTCGAAGGGTCCGGGGTGGCGGAGCAATACCAGCCGGACGGATATTCAACAGCGCGTTTACAGCCCTTGCAGGCTTCAACTATAGGAAGACAAACGCCCCCATTGAACGAACATCCTTTGGCGGTCATAAATGGGCATTCCGTGTTTGGTTTGATTGTCGTGCACAACATAATTTCAACCTCCCTTATTTTATCCGGTCTATCAAATCATAAGTAAAACAAGTTTTTTAAAATTTTTAACACATAACTGTCAAGCTAAATTTTTTATTTAGTTTCCATCCATAAATGGCCTTTTTCCGCAATCTCTGCGTCAAACTGCGGGCTTGCTTGTGCGGCGTACGTCCAGTACGCCTCCGCTCAGTCCCTTGTTCTCCTTGACCTTGCGAAAAAATCCACATTTCTGGATTGGAAACCTGAATTGTGTCATCCATAATTAATGGATGGACACTATTTAGTTTTCTTGCCCCCCTATTACCAATACATTCGTAAAAAGTCCGCTGTGAGCAATATTGAGGATTTCGCGGAAGCAGGCGCACTGAAAGACTCACGAAGCGAACAGCTTGAACTTTTTACGATTTCATCATTATTTAATCAAAAAAAGCGTATTGAATCCGGAAGGTTTTGCTGATATACAAACAGACAAGACCACCGAATATGAAAACAGGGGAAAGCCATGCGGATTGTAACCCGTGCGGATTTTGACAGTGTCGCCTGCGCGGTCCTGCTTTACGATGCCCTGGATATCGACCGGGGTATCAAATGGGTGGAACCGGGTGAAATACAAAAAGGCAAAGTAACTATCGACCCGGACGACATCATCGCCAACCTGCCCTTCTCCGAAGGCTGCCTGTTATGGTTTGATCATCATTACTCAAACCGGATTGATGCCCCTTTTAACGGGCTTTACAGAGTGGCTCCCTCGGCGGCCGGACTGATCTATGAATACTACCGGGACCGTCTCAGCCGCGATTTCAAAGAACTTGCCGAACAGGCTGACAAGATAGATTCCGCCGACCTGACCTATGACGAAGTCCTGTATCCGGAAAAACACCCCTACCTGCTCCTTTCCATGACCATCATCAGTCATAACAGAGAAGATGTGCCTTACTGGAACGAGCTTGTCCACATGCTATGGAAAAACAGCATTCAAACCGTCATGGAAAACGATCTGGTAGCTGAAAAATGCCGGAAGACTATTCAGGAAAACAGCAGCTACAAGGAGTTTCTTAAAAATTTCACTAAATTAATCGGGCCGGTATCAGTAACTGATTTCCGGCCGCTAAAAATACCCCCGGCCGGCAACCGCTTTCTGGTCTATTCGCTCTTTCCGGAAGCAGTCGTAAATATGAGAATCCGCTACGACATCAACGACAGGAACACCATCCTGGTAAGCGTGGGACACAGCATATTTAACAGAAACTGCCATGTAAACGTGGGCGATATGCTCTCACGTTTTGAAGGAGGCGGCCATGCAGCCGCCGGAGCCTGCGGCTTTGACGCCCGCAAGGCGGACGATTATATCCCGAAAATCATAGACATTCTGGTCAAAAACAAACCGGGCGGCGCTGATTCGCCCGGATATCCGGAATAACAATCAACGCCGCCCGGCGGCTTAGATGCTAAATTAATCACCGACCGGCTCGATCCAGCCGTCCGGAGCTTTGGCCCGGCCGTACTGGATATCCGTCAGGGCCTCAAATATCTTTCTGGAAAATGGCCCGGCCTGACCGTCGCCGATCGTGAATACCTCCTCGCCATATTTCATCACCCCTACCGGCGAGATAACCGCGGCCGTCCCGGAGCCGAAAACTTCCTTCAGGGCGCCCTGCCGATGCGCTTCGATAATTTCATCGATACTGATCCGCCGCTCAGAAACCCTGTGCTTCCATGACCTGGCCAGGGTGATCACGGAGTCTCTGGTGATCCCGGGCAGAATACTTCCGTTCAGAGCCGGCGTCACGATCTCATCTTCTATGATGAAAAAAATATTCATGGAGCCGACCTCCTCGACATACTCCTGCTCGACACCATCAAGCCACAGGACCTGGGTGTAGCCCTCGGCGTGAGCCACCTCGGTGGCGTAAAGGCTGGCCGCGTAATTACCGGCGGTCTTGGCGTCACCTACGCCGCCGCGAACCGCCCGGACGTATCCTTTCGAAACCCAGATTTTCACCGGATCAAAGCCTTCGGGATAATATGCCCCCACCGGGCAGAGAATGATGGAAAACCGGTAGGTGCCGGATGTCTTCAAACCGATATAAGGGTCCGTGGCGATAATAAAGGGACGGATATACAGAGAGGTGCCTTGTACCGCCGGTACCCAGGCTTTTTCCAGACGGATCAGCTCAATGAGATAATCAAAAACTTCGGCCTCATCAAATTCAGGAATACATAACCGTCGTGAAGAGGTGTTAAGCCGATGCAGATTCTGCCTGGGCCGGAACAACTGAACCGCGCCGGTAGCGGTCCGAAACGCTTTCAGGCCTTCAAAAACCGCCTGACCGTAATGCAGCACCATGGCCGCCGGCGACAGGACGAAATCGGCATACGGTTCTATGCGGGGATTATGCCAGCCCTTTTCAGGATTGTAGTCCATGTTGAACATATGATCCGTAAAAATATTTCCAAAAGCCAACCCGTCATCTTTGGGATGAGCCTTAAGGGTTGCCGCTTTGGTAATGGATAAAGCCATCAAAACCTCCGTGAGTCAAGGCGCTAACCTGTTCCTGCCTGTGTTTTCAAATATCAAGGATACCAAGGCGCCCTCAAATTATGTCGGGACTCATGTCCCAGAGCATCAGGCCGGTCACCCGGTCGTATTCCCTTACCAGCGACGGCCCGATCAGTTCCAGCATATGCATCTCGCCCGCAAAAACAATCGTCCCCGGAAAAAGATGCCCGCCGATCGTCTTTCCGCCTTCTCCGGCGAGAACCATATGCGCGTGCACAAACGGCTTGCCGTCTTTAAATGAAATATTGCCGGTACAGGAAAGTATCTCGAGATTTCCTTCCGCCGTAAAAGTGGCATATACCTGCTGGGCCTGATCATACGTGCCCAGGGTCGCTTTTGATACCGCGCCGATCAGAAAAAACACGGCCGCAGAGATTTCATTGCGGATACAAAAGGACTCAAGGACAGCCGTCAGGTCTTGCCCGTAGGGCAAACGCCCCACGAATCGCCTTCCGGCGGAATATTTTCCACAAGCAAGCATCTCCATAAACCGATATCCGGGTTGTCAATCAAATTGATGAATTTACAGCGGCTGACAGGGAAAATCAAGCTTCATAAAACATTTTCGCGTAAACCCTATTGATATGAATCATAAACGAGTTTCCGGGTAAAGCCCGTATCATTCAACCTGGCCGCTACATCTACATCAAAAAAATTGGCCAGGGGCTCAAACAACTCGGGCGCGCCGGCGAATATGGCTCTTGCCGCCGCGAGAAGTTTTTCCAGCCCGCCGGCGGTCATTCTGCCCAGAGGCTGGCGGCATCCGCCGGACGGCATGCCCAGAACCGCCATCAAACTCTTTACCGGCAGGGGATTCCTGGCCCGGCACGAAACGGACCCAAAGGGCGTTGTTTCCGTAGTCGTGACGGTAACCAGCTCCAGCAAAGGCGCCAGCTGAGCCTCCAGCCGGCCGGCGACTTCGCCTTCCCCTTGCGCGGCCGCCGCCACCATCTGCGACACGGCCCGGGGAAAAATATTGGCGTACACGGAAATAACGCCGCAGGCCTTTATCAGCGGATCACTCATCATCCGGCAGGTCAAATTATCGTCCCCGGACAGAATGGAAATGTTGTCGCCGCAAAACTGCCGGATTTTTCTCATGTTCTCAATATTTCCCGTGGCGTCCTTGACCGCGCTGATATTGAAAAAGCGCTTGCTGGCCAGCGCCAGGTCCTCGGGCAGAAGCTGCGTTCCGGTTCTACCCGGTACAAGATAAGGAATAATAATTGTTTCCGGAAATTGCCGGGCCACGGCTTCAACATACTCTTTCCTGATTTCAAGGGAACTGGGGCCGTTGTAATAGGGGTCGACCAGCAGCATCGCTTCGGCGCCTGCCCTGACAGAGTAGCGGGTAGCCTCCAGTGTCTCAGCGGTATTATTGCTTCCGGTCCCGGCGATGCACAGGCCCCGGCCCTTTATCATGCGGGCGATTTTTTCCGTCACCTGGTTATGTTCATTCCAGCCGAGAGTCGGGCTCTCACCGGTCGTCCCTACGGCTACGATCCCGGCCGCGCCGTTTAGCATCTGGAACTCGACCAGTCGCGCCAGACCGTCTTCGTCTATTCCCTTGCCGGAAAAAGGCGTTATCAACGCCGTATAACACCCGGATCTCATAGATATCCTCCCGAAAACATTAACTTGCCGAATTGTTTCTGGTGTTAACATAACCGCCGCCGGATGACAACCATAAAACATCCGGTAAAAATTTTCAGGGTTGAACTATAAAAAACTTTAAGGTAATTAAAACAACCATAACCGTTTAATCAAAAAAGACAAAGCAGCCTTTATGAAATTTCAGAACGCCACCCGGAATCAATACTATAAATGCGATACCCCGGACAATACGTTAAGAAAAATAAAAGCCGGTTTTGCTTCGCTCGGTTATACCCCCGCCTACGAATCGGTTCGCGTCACCGACTCACTGTTCTGGGGACGGATCTGGATCGACGACCTCCGCATCCTCTGTGAAGGAAAAGGCGTTTCCGCCATGCTGGCGGAAGCCAGCGCCCACGCCGAACTGACCGAACGATTCAGCGCCGGCCTCTATTACCCGGTTTTTGAAGAACAGGTCAGGTTTCATCTGCCGGCCCTGTACGGCAGCCGGACAAACGATTTTCTGAACTACGCCTGGCTGCCCGGCTATGTCCGCGCGCGCCAGGAAGAGGTGGACCGCCCCCTGACGATTGAAACCCTGCTGGCCGGAAAAACGCACCTTGACAAAAAAACCATCGAAACCATCAAGGGCTGTGAAATGGCCGCTCACTGGGTTGACGGCTATTCCCTGCTCCGGGATCAACCCGTTAAAGTACCCATTAAATTCGCGGCCTATATTCACGGCTCCAACGGCGTGGCCGCCGGCAATACAATAGAAGAAGCCCTGCTTCAGGCAAGCTGTGAAATACTTGAACGCCATGTCCATATCGACATCATCAAAAACGAAACCATTATTCCCACCATCGACCCGGCCGCCATTGACGCGCCGCTGATCCAAAAAATGATCGATTTTTACAACCGCTCCAATATCCAGGTAACCATCAAGGACCTCTCCGCCGGCGGGACCCTGCCGGTTATCGGCGCGCTCTTTACCAACCGCAACCTCTCTCCCGACCGCATGGAATACCAGACACTCATCGCCGGCGCCTCGTTCAACCTGGAGGAAGCCCTGGCCCGTTGTTTTACCGAAGGTGTCCAGGGGAAAGAGACGCTGAACGCCCCGAGAAAACAGTTCGACCGGCCGGTCATTCCGCGCGGCCGGGTAAAGGACTACTATTCATTGATGCAATGCGGGGTCTCTCCCAAGGATATATCTTTTTTACACCAGGGAGACACGGTCGCCTTCCGGAACTGGCAAAAAAAAGACATCAACGAAGAAATTGAGGGGTTTAAACAGATTGTCAAGATGATGGGAACCGACTGCATTCTGCTGGATCTTACCCATCCGGTTCTTCAATTCCCGGTTGTCAGGATGATTGTTCCCGGGGTCTCGGATTTTCTCGGCTACCTGCCGCCGGACATTCTGTCGGATGAAAAGACCAGCCCGGCAACGGCCTGGAAAGGGGAAACGTATAAAAAAATCATGCGAACTTTTTTCCGCTCTTAACCTACTTGCCGGCCCGGAATAATATTTCATCGCCGATATCGGGCGAAGTTCTTTGTATTCGCACCTTGACCCTTTAGAAATGGCCTTTAGGCTTTTTCAGGGGTGTCCTCCTGCCTGGAAAACAAATCCTTCAAGGTGGGCGTAAATAAATAGAGCAGACAGTTTTTAACCCATTTTCGAAAATCAGCGCCGTTGGGGTCCATGTTCAAAACCTTGCAATGATAAGGGGCCGCGCCTACAAAATTAATCAGAAGATTCAGCGCTCCATAAAACCAGACCACAATATTTTCCACGCTCTTTTCCATTCTGAGCTCATTGATCAGGATACCGCCCCCGGCAAACACGTACTTGGAGAACGATTCAAAAGCCGGCGCCGTCTCCTTTGAATCGGCTTCGCCGGCGTTTTTCATCAAGATCAGCAGGACGTCCGGTTTTTCAAAAAAATGATCCAGGGCCCGGTCCAGAAACCTGGCAAAGCCCTCTTCCGGCGGCACCCCCTGTATTTCCTTGAGCCAGGACATAAAGTCCTTAAGAAGCTCTTCGCTGACCGCCGAGGCCACGGCGCCGAACAATTCGGATTTGGTAAAATAATGGTTGATAAGCGAAAAATGAAAACCGCCTTCCCTGGCGATCATGCGAATACTCGCTTTGTGATAGGGGTGTCTGGCAAAAACCCGCCTGGCGGCATCGATGATCATCTCCCTGGTAACGTCGCTTTTAGAACGGCGACCCGCCCTCCGGACCGGATTTCCCTTTCCATCATTGCTATATTTATCTGCTCTTTTATTTTTCATAAAAAAAATTATAAACCCAAACAGGTATGATTGTCAATTTTAGACATAGAAATAAAAACAATAAAATCAATTAGATATAAATAGAAAAACGAAACGGCAAAAAAATTATCACCCTTTTCCGGATGTCCTGCAATTATCTGAAATCACTGTTGTCCAAAACAAATGAAAAAATGGTTTTTTTTGTCACATAAGCAATTGCTTATATTAAGTCCAACTGTTTGTCGGAAAAACAGGCCCTGTTTGGCCTGTCAGAAGAAACTCGGGTGAAGAACTTTGCCGCAAAGCCGCTGAAATATTATTTTGGACAATAATGATCTGAAGTTTCTGAGAAAATATTGACACCAGACCGGTTCTCATATAAACAAAGCTTATAAAAGCGACTTCTTAGCTTATCCCGGCAACCGTTCTATTCAAAAACAAGGAATTTTTATGAGGCTTTTAAAACTGCTGGCATTATTGACGGCCGCGCTGCTTCTGAGCGGCTGCCTCTTAACAAAGCTGGTAACGGTTCCCATGCGTCTAGGCGGGGCCGTGGTGTCCATCGTGCCCGTTGTCGGCAATCCGGCCCATGATTCCATTGACAAGGCCGCCGAAATCGTGGACGAAGTCCCGATTTAAGCCCGGTTATTTTTTTATCTGTTTGAAGACCGGGCCATATACGGCCAGGGCAATCCGCCGGAACTTCTCGTCGACCATTACCGTCTCGTCAAAACAACGGCTGATATGGACATCATCGCCTTCCCCTGACCGCCGCTCATCGGACCGCCACTGGCGAAGGGCCGCCGCCCGGGCCAGAGCCCCGGATTTTCCGGCGACAATCTGCTCCGCCAGCGCCCGGGAAGATTCCGGGAAAAAACACAAGGGCTCGATCAGCCCTTCAAAAAACAAGTGCGTCAGTTCCGTCAGGCGCGCCGTCGCCGCTTCTTTTTCCATGGCTGAAAATTCGATCATGGTATCCGAGCCGATCAGGCGCGTCGTTCTGTTTTGTCCGCTTTTATCGGCCGCGTTTAAGGCCAGATGGTAAATCCAGGTCGTAAGGATATCGGCCGCTTTTATCCTGGCGCAACGATAGAAAAGCTGCCCCTGGGGATAAAGGCGGTCAAAAACACCCTGGATGACGGTTTCTTCGGAATCGCTCAACCGGCACTCAAAATTTTCCGGTTCGACCGCGCCGCCTTCCATGTGCGAAGATACGGCCTCCAGAAATCGCCGCGCCTCTTTGTTGTTGCTTGCCCAGGCGATCCGCCCGGGGCTGCCGTGCGGCAATCTGCCGGAAGCCTTGATGATCTCAAAGGCCGTTTGATCGTCCTGGCCGTAACGGACAAGAAATTCCACCAGGTCCTGCCTGATCAGGTATTGCTGCAGAGAATCAAGGGAAAATGGCTCCCGCTCCTCGGCCCGCGCCGTCTCTTCCACCGCCAGGTTCAGGTTCAGCCGGTTTCTCATGATAAACGCCGTCGGATTTTTAAAAAACGCGACCAGATGATCTATGGCAAGCGGCTGCCACGACTCTCTTGCCGGCTCCGGAAGCGGCCGCTCAAACAGACGACGGTGTGAGGCCTTTTGCTCAAGGCTTCGCAGGGCCGCCGCGTGGTTTTCGTTCGAATAGCTGAATAATTTTTTATTATCCTGAAAATATTTCGGGGAAAACGGCTGCAGAGGATGTTCGACAACCACCTGTGACAGCACATTCCCTCCATTGCCGGTCGTAAACCGCCCGGCCAGGTACTCAAACAGTTCGCGGACAAGCGTCGAAGGGGGCAGCCGGCTGTTGTCCCTGATATCCTGACCGACGTGGCTGATGATCAGAAATTTTCTGGCCGAAAGAAGGCTCTCCAGAAAAAGATAACGATCCTCGAAAGTCTTGGAAAAATCACAGGGCCGCCGTTGTTTTTCCAGCAGGTCAAACCCCGGTCGGCGGCTCGCCCTGGGAAAATCACCGTCATTCATGCCCAGCATGCAGACGACCTTGAAAGGGATGCTCCGCATGGGCAGGAGCGTACAGAACGTAACGCCGTTATTGATAAACCCGGACGCCCGGGATGACCCGGCCAGACCGGCCTCCAGATAATCACGAATGACATCAAGAGAAACCACGCCCTTAAATCCGGTTTTCTCGTAAATACCGACCAGCCCCCTGTCCAGAATAATCTGACGGATTTCCATGATGTCGTTTTCCATTGTCTCGTCTTGGGCCAGAAAAAATTCGGACAGGATCCCGTTCAGGACAGCGGCCCATTCCGGAAGCGTCCTGGGCGATTTCAGGGATCGGCACCGGGCAAAAAGCGCCCGGGCAAAGCCGGCTATTTTTCCCAGTATCAGGGAATCGTCTTCCTCGAATTGCCCGTAAGGCAGAATACCGGCAAACATTTTTTCGTCCGATGACGGGAAGAGGGCATGGCCCAGGAGCATCCTGTCCAGCCCGAAAGACCAGGTGTTCTCATGAAAATCGGGCAATCCCAGCCCGGCCCGGTACCGGCCGTCTATGCCCCAGCGGATGCCCGCCGCGCTGACCCATTTTTTCGCCCGGTCCAGTTCCTGCTCGCCGAGCCCGAACCGGTTGCGAACCGCCGGGTGTTCCAGCAGGTCCAGGACATCGGCGGCGCGATAACGGCCGCGGTCCAAGGAAAGAACGGCCAGCAGCGCGCCGGCGACGGTATTGACCTGTTTTAAAGT
>CAYSMV010000285.1:0-4831 GCA_964432245.1 uncultured Desulfobacterales bacterium | reverse complement strand
ATGGCCGCCGTCAACGTCGTCTTGCCATGATCTATATGACCAATCGTCCCTACATTCACGTGCGGCTTGGTCCGCTCAAATTTAGCTTTCGACATCTTTTCCCCCTTTTAAAAGGTGCAACCTGTAATTATTCACCATATATTCTTTTAAACAATTATCACCACCGGTAATGGGCAAAGGCCTTATTCGCTTCCGCCATTTTATGGGTATCTTCTTTCTTCTTGACTGAAGCGCCTCTTTCATTGGCCGCGTCCATCAACTCACCCGCCAGCTTGGCATGCATTCCCTTTTCCGGGCGAGCAGCCGAGTAATCCAGAAGCCAGCGAATCGCCAGCGCGATCCGCCTGGGCTCTCTTATCTCCGTCGGCACCTGGTAGGTAGAGCCACCCACGCGCCTTGATTTCACCTCGATCTTGGGTTTCACATTGTTTAGAGCGCTTTCAAAAACCTCCATAGGCGGCTTGCCGAGTTTGTTTTCAATTTCTTTAAACGCTTGATATAGCACCGCTTCCGCCGTACTTTTCTTGCCAGCGCGCATAATTTTGTTCACAAACATCGTCACCAGTTTGCTATTGTATTTGGCATCCGGCATCACCGGACGAACCGGAATTTCTCTTTTTCTAGCCATAACTTACACCATCTTCATGTGTTTCAAAGATAACCGCGCCAACCTTTCGGCAACTATCAACCTCAAAAATCGTCGGCTACTTGGGCTTTTTGGCGCCATACTTCGACCGCCCCTGTCGCCTGTCATCCACACCCAGCGTATCCAGGGTACCTCTGACAATATGATACCGGACGCCTGGCAGGTCCTTTACACGACCGCCCCTGACCAGGACCACGGAATGCTCCTGAAGATTATGCCCGACCCCTGGAATATAAGCCGTCACTTCAGTGCCTGTCGTTAATCTCACCCTGGCGACTTTACGCAAAGCGGAGTTCGGTTTTTTGGGCGTGGAAGTATAGACCCGCACGCACACTCCTCTTTTCTGCGGAGACCCCTTTAACGCCGGCGTCGTTGTCTTTTTCGCGGCTCGCCTTCTGCCTTTTCGCACCAATTGATTAATAGTCGGCATATTGTCTCTTCTACCCTCTTTCTGCCATGGTTAAAATATCTTAAGACCTAAAATTTTTTTATGTTATAGATAGTTCTTTCCACTGTCAAGATTTTTGTAATATGAACTCATTTTTTTTTTAGCAATAACCGCACCCCCTCGCCTCCCGGGCGGGCAGGGATTACAGGATTTATTCCTGATCGGCGGACGCCTGCGCCTTCTCCCTGTTCTCTTTCTGGTATTCAACAAAACCGGTTCCGGCCGGAATCAGCCTGCCCATTACCAGATTCTCCTTAAGGCCTTTAAGATGATCGACCTTCCCGGCGATACTGGCGTCCGTCAAGACCTTGGTGGTTTCCTGAAAAGAAGCCGCGGAGATAAAGCTTTCCGTCGCCAATGACGCTTTGGTGATGCCCAGAATCAAAGGCTCACCCACGGCGGGCCGGCCACCCCTGGCAACCACTGCCTGGTTGGCCTCTTCGAATTTAGTTTTATCCACCTGCTCGTCGGCTATAAACTCCGTGTCGCCCGAGTCCTTGATTTTTATGCGTCGCATCATCTGGCGGACGATAACCTCAATATGCTTGTCATTAATGGAAACGCCCTGAAGCCGATAAACTTCCTGCACCTCGTTGACGAGGTAACGCGCCAGCTCGACGTCTCCCTTTATGTTCAGAACATCCTGGGGATTGGCTGAACCCGCCACGATCTCCTCACCGGCTTTTATGTAATCGCCATCGTATAAATTGATATGCTTGCCTCTCGAGACAAGGTACTCTCTGGGTTCGCCGCCATCAACCGGCGTCACCGTCACCTTCTGCTTCCCCTTTTTCGTTGCGGCCCTGGCGATGGAAACATAACCGTTGATCTCGCTTAACACGGCCGGCTCCTTGGGCTTCCGGACCTCGAACAGTTCGGCCACCCGCGGCAGACCACCGGTGATGTCCTTGGTCTTTGTGGTCGAACGCGGCAGCTTGGCGATAACATCGCCGGCCCTGATTTCATCGTTCTCCTCAACCAGGATAACCGCGTCGACCGGTAGAGGATAACGCGCGTACCCTTTGCCGCCCGGTAATGTCGCAGTTTTTCCCTCTCTATCCTTGATTGAAATCCGGGGACGAACGTCATGACTTTTGCTGTCGACAATGGTCTGGCTCGATTTTCCCGTTACCGGGTCAACCAGTTCCTGCATTGTTTTACCGATGATGATATCGCCGAACTTGACGACGCCGCCTATCTCCGCGACAATCGGCGTCGTGAAGGGGTCCCAGGTCGCCAGCAGATCACCGGCCTTAATGCTTTGTCCTTGCTTCACGACAATGGTCGCGCCATATATGACCGGACATTTCTCGATCTCTTTGCCGGACTTGCTCATAATCGTAAACTCACCGCCGCGACGATCCATGACAACGTACCGATTATCCGCGTTCA
Organism: uncultured Desulfobacterales bacterium; assembly: GCA_964432245.1. Lineage (GTDB taxonomy): Bacteria > Desulfobacterota > Desulfobacteria > Desulfobacterales > Desulfosudaceae > JBFMDX01. The sequence goes on along the minus strand of CAYSMV010000285.1, from coordinate 2,345 downwards.
GCACCAGTTTGAGACTTCCGAAACTGACCACACCGTCCACCCGCGCCCTGATCTCAGCCTGCTCAACCTTACGACTGGCGGCGCCGCCGATATGGAATGTCCGCATGGTCAACTGCGTTCCGGGCTCGCCGATGGACTGAGCGGCCAGAATGCCGACCGCCTGCCCCATTTCGACCAGTCTCCCATGCGCAAAATCGCGACCGTAGCATTTTGCGCAGATGCCCCTCTTGCTTTTGCAGGTCAAAACCGATCGAATTTTGATTTTGGTGATGCCGGAATTTTGGATGGCGTCGACGTGATGCTCGGTTATCTCCTCTCCCTGTCGCACAATCAGTTCATCGGTAAACGGATCATAGATATCCTCCACCGCTATACGGCCGAGAACACGATCAACCAGGCGTTCAATAATCTCGCCGCCTTCAATCAGCGATTCCACTTCCACGCCCATCATCGTTCCGCAATCTTCTTCCATGGTCACGCAATCCTGAGCCACATCCGCCAGCTTCCTGGTCAGGTACCCGGAATTGGCCGTCTTCAGGGCGGTATCCGCCAACCCCTTGCGGGCGCCGTGCGTCGAAATAAAATACTGCAGAACGCTCAACCCTTCCCGGAAATTAGCCGTAATCGGCGTTTCGATAATCTCACCCGAAGGCTTGGCCATCAGCCCACGCATTCCCGCCAACTGGCGCATCTGGTCCTTGCTGCCCCTGGCGCCTGAATCCGCCATGATATATATGGGATTAAACTTCGCGTTCAGCCCTTCCTTTTGACCGGACGCTTTGCTGCCTGCCTTCCCGGAGCCGGAAACGGCCTTCATCGCTTCCATCATTTCGTTGGCGATATCATCCGTGGCTTTTGACCAGATATCAACCGCTTTGTTGTACTTTTCTCCGGCCGTGATCAAGCCGTCTCTGTACTGGACGGCTATTTCCTCGATCCTCGCTTCCGCGTCCTTGATGATAGCCGCCTTCTTCTTCGGTACGACCATGGCATCAATGGAAATGGAAAGCCCTCCGGAAGTGGAATATTTATAACCGATGTCCTTAAGCCTGTCGGCAAAAATAACCGTGGCCTTGATGCCGATATTCCTGTAAGCACGATCAACCAGCTCCCGCACCGCTTTTTTCCCCAGAGGCCTGTTGACCAGCTCAAAAGGAATCTCGCTTTTCCTGCCGGTCATCTTGAACAACCGGTAACCGTTCTTTTCTTCTATAATATCGCTGCATTCGTCCGGCTGGAGAGAAAACAGATACTCGGCATCGGCCTGACTGATATCGTAATGGTCTTCCAGGTGTTCCCGCTTCAGGCACAACTCCGCCATCATGCCGCGATCCTCAAACTTTTCCGCGGCCTCTTGAAACGGCAGCCCTTTTTTGATTTCAGACATAACGGCATTGGCGTCTTTTTTCGTGGAACAGCAGAATGTGCTGAAAACAGGAAGATAATCCTGCGGAATGATTTCCCACAGAAAAACCCGCCCCACCGATGTTTCAAAACGCTGACCATTGATGCGAACGGTAATGGCGGAGTGCAGATCAACCGCCCCGGCGTCATAGGCGGCGATCACTTCTTCCGGCCCTGAAAAAACAGTACCTTCGCCTTTGGCGCCTTCAAATATAATGCTCATGTAGTACAGGCCCAGCACAATGTCCTGGGTAGGGACAATAATCGGGGTACCGTTGGCGGGAGAAAGAATATTGTTTGATGAGAGCATCAGCACCCGGGCTTCGATCTGGGCTTCAACCGAAAGAGGGACATGAACCGCCATCTGGTCTCCGTCAAAATCAGCGTTAAAGGCGGTACATACCAGCGGATGAAGCTGTATGGCTTTACCCTCGATGAGGACGGGTTCAAACGCCTGGATGCCAAGGCGGTGCAGCGTGGGCGCCCGGTTTAACATAACCGGATACTCTTTAACGACTTCCTCCAGCGTATCCCATACCTCCGGCGTTTCCCGCTCAACCATTTTTTTGGCGCTTTTAACGGTCGAAACATAACCTTTCTGCTCCAGCCGATAGTAGATAAACGGCTTAAACAGTTCCAGCGCCATTTGCTTGGGCAACCCGCATTGATGCAGACGCAAATTAGGTCCAATGGTAATAACCGTCCGGCCGGAATAGTCGACCCGTTTTCCCAAGAGGTTCTGCCGGAACCGCCCCTGCTTGCCTTTCAAGGTGTCGGTAAGGGATTTTAAAGGCCTCTTATTGCTTCCGGTAACCGCCCGGCCATGTCTGCCGTTATCAAAAAGCACATCAACCGCTTCCTGCAGCATCCTCTTTTCATTATTTATGATAATTTCAGGAGCATTAAGCTCAAGGAGTTTTTTTAACCTGTTATTGCGGTTT
>CAYSMV010000284.1:0-6866 GCA_964432245.1 uncultured Desulfobacterales bacterium | reverse complement strand
CGCCAGGCTCAACACCTCGCAGTGGGAAATAACCGGCAGGCCGAATCCCCTGGCGTATTCCATGGCCCGGCGCATGAGCTGGTCATCGGAGACCGGCTTGCCGTCATCGGACACCGCCACGGCGCCGGCTTCTTTCAGGTCGGCGTATTCGGCCAGTTCCTTCCCGGCCTGATCCCGGCTGATGGCGCCGATGGGAAAAACACGGACCCCCACCCCGCTTCCGGCCGCCTGCGCCAGGATAAACCGGCACACCTGAGCCCGGTCATTCACCGGCTCGGTGTTGGGCATGGGACACACGGCCGTAAAGCCCCCGCGCGCCGCCGCCATGCAACCGGTAGCGATGGTCTCCTTGTATTCCTGACCCGGCTCTCTTAAATGAACATGCATATCGATCAGGCCGGGCGTGACAATCTTACCCTCGGCCATGATCACCTCGGCGCCCTGCGGCAACCCGCCGCCGGAAGAATCGACAATATCGACGATCCGGCCCCGGGAAACATGGATATCGTAAATCCCGTCCAGGTGCCCCGGATCAACCACCCTGCCGCCTCTAATCACTACCATCCCGCTGGCCTCCCAATACCAGATAGAACAATGCCATTCGCACCGCCACGCCGCTTTCCACCTGATCCAGAATAACGGAATATTCGCCGTCGGCGACTTCCGGAGCGATTTCCACCCCCCGGTTGAGCGGACCGGGATGCATGATCAGCACGTCCGGGCGCGCCCGTTTCAACCGTTCGACCGTCAGGCCGAAGGTCATGGCATATTCGCGCAGAGTGGAAAAAAGCGGCGCCGCCAGGCGTTCTTTCTGGATCCGCAGCATCATAATCACGTCCGCCCCGTCAATGGCTTCCTCCGCTTTATAAGTCACGTCAACACCCAGGGCGGCGATACCGGCCGGCAGCATGGTCGGCGGCGCTGCCACCACGACGCTGGCTCCCATTTTTTTAAACCCCGCGATGTCGGACCTGGCCACCCGGCTTCTGGCGATGTCGCCGATAATGGCCAGTCGCAAGCCCTCTATTTTTCCCCGCTTCTGCCTGACGGTCATCAGATCAAGCAGCGCCTGGGTGGGATGCGCGTGCATGCCGTCGCCGGCGTTGATCACCGGCACCGCCACATGACGGGTCAGCAGATAAGGCGCGCCGGCGGAAGAGTGGCGCATAACGATGACATCCGGCGCCATCACCTCCAGGTTCCTGACGGTGTCGATCAGCGTTTCCCCCTTGGTCATGCTGCTGGTCCCGGCCGTAATGGATACGGAATCCGCGCTGAGGCGCTTGGCGGCCAGATCAAACGAAACCCGGGTGCGCGTGCTGGGTTCGTAAAAAAAACTCACCACGGTCTTGCCGCGCAGGGTGGGCACTTTTTTTACGGGCCGTCTGGAAATCTCCTTCATGTTGACGGCCGTATCCAGAATCAGGGAAATATCGTCACACGAAAGCGATTCCATATCCAGGATATGCTTTGTCGACAGTCCGCCCATGGCACCCCCTATTTTACGACACCACCGATTCTCTTCCATCTGACCCGGTTCAGCGCCGAATCCGATTCCCCGTTCCAAGACCAGTAGATCATAAACGCTTTCCCGCGCACGGCTTCGGGATCGAGAAAGCCCCAGAACCGGCTGTCGCTGCTGTTATCCCTGTTGTCTCCCATCACGAACAGCCTGTTCTCCGGCACCCGGACGGGCCCGAAGACATCCCTGATCGGCTCCACCCTGGCCTCGGTATGAATGGTATAGTCCTCCATCAGGGGCTGCCGGTTAACATAAAGCTGCTTGTTCCGTACGCTGACCAGATCACCGCCGACCGCCACCACCCTTTTAATGTAATCCTTATCCGGGTTGCCGGGATATTTGAAAACGATAACATCCCCGCGTTGGGGCGTTTTCCCTTTATACAGGGGAATGTGGAGAAAAGGAATCTCGAGGCCGTAAGTAAACTTGCTGACCAGAATATGATCCCCGACCAGCAGCGTATCCATCATGGAGCCGGAGGGGATTTTAAACGCCTGAACCACAAAAGTCCGGATAAACAGCGCCAGCAGAACGGCGATTAAAACGGCCTCCACGTTTTCCCGCCAGCCGCTGACAACAGCCGTCGCGGCTATCTCTTCCCCGCCCTTTTCTTTGCTCGATTTTTTCCCCATTCCCGTAAAAACGTCTTCTCCTCCCGTTACGAAATTACTCTTCTGTAAGCGCCTGCTGGATCATGTCCATTCTAATGTTAATATTATTGGTTATCCAGGAAGCATCCCACCATTCAATCGGATTCACGAACGTGTCATGAACCAGCATGCCGTAATGCAGATGATCCCCGCCGGCCAGTCCGGTCATCCCCGATCTGCCGATAATTTCCCCTTTTTCTACGAACTGATCCTCCGCCACGGCGATATGAGACAGGTGGGAATAAAGGCTGAACAGCCCCAGGCCGTGATCGATAATAACCGTCCGGCCGTATATGCCGATACTTCCCGTAAAAGCGACCCGGCCGGCATTGGCGGCCGGCACCGGTGAATTGGCCGTGGAGGCCAGGTCTATGCCCAGATGAACCGCACGGCCGATGGTTTGCCCCTTGTATTTATAAGTACGACGATCCGCGAATCCGGCTTTTGTGGCGGAATTGGGAAATCTCAGGAAAGCCCCCCGCCAGTGCAGCCGTCTGTCTGACTGGCGGCATATGGATCGGATGGTTTCATTGTTCCGCGCGCGGAGGTCGGAATTGACGGCCATGAATTTTTCCACCGGGCGGTCTCCGGCGCCGGGGGCCTCGAATTCCGGCATTTTCATATTTAAAAACGTGTCGGAAATATTGATATGGTCGTCCGAAAATGATCTGGGATTGATCAGATGATAAAAACCGGCCCGGGTGGTGTTTCCCGCCTGATCGCTGACACTGACCATCAGGCTGGTATCGACCGTCTGGTCAAAGGCCACGGCGAAAAAGGCCAGGCAGATATTTTCATCTTTGAACTGACCGGCATAGCCGGGGAAAAATTTCTCTCCTACCAACACGCCGTGGTTCGTTTCCGGTTCAAAAATCCTGTAAACAACAAGGCCGGTGCCCCCCTGGTTAATATAATGCTGACGGCTCAGCACCTCTACTTCCGGTTTTTTCGTGTCAATGATCACTTCTTTTTCAAGGTAGGTCTGGTTCCCCTTCAGCAGACCGCGCCAGGAATAATCCCGGGCCAGCAGCCTGATCATGGCCTTCCCGTCCGGGATACCCATTTTCTCGGGGTTCAGACTGATGTCGAACTGCCTGCTTTTGACGGATTGATTTTTCGGCCCCGTATCGGAGTAATCGGCCAGAACATGATCTTTACCGTCAGCCAGCAAGGTCACGGACACGCTTTTTAAACCACTCCTGGAATCGGAAACCGTCACTGAAAACTTCGAAAAGGCGCCGATAGAAGGCTTAAGCCCGGTAATCGTCACCGCCGGCGCTTCATTTTCCAGCCTGGGGAAAAACCAGCAGGCGGCAAGAACAACTGCCGCGCCCGTCAGCAGGACGAGCAAAAACCGTCCGGCTTTTTTTTTCTTCATGCGCCCATCCTCTCTGTTTAAGTCCTTTAAACCCATAATTTTTGTAACTTTACCAAGCAATATTCTCATATTCAAGATTAAAATGTCCGGATCCGGTTGACACCTGAAAGCCGGCGCGGCGCCCTTGACTTTAGCCCCCGACCACGATAGTTATAATAATAAAAAATAACGAACCGGAAGGGCTTCGAACTTTTTACAACCCCTTCTAAATACCAAAACGGTCTATCTCTAATGTTGCTTATAGCGTTGCTCCGGGTCGGACCCGGTTGGTACCCCTAAAACCCTGAAACCATAAAACCTTAGACTATGTTTTCTTTAGGACCGGCCCTGAAAGTGGCCAGGTGGGTCGTTAATCACATAACCACTTAAGCACATAACCACTTAAATAAATGAGTTCACAAACGGACAAACCGATGACTGATATGATCCAGATGGGCGACATCCGCATCGGCGGGGGCGCGCCGCTTGTCCTGATCGCCGGGCCCTGCGTTCTTGAAGACTATGACGCCGCCCTTTATACAGCGGAATTTTTAAAAAACAAGACTGACAGACTCAACATTCCGTTTATTTTCAAAGCTTCCTGCGACAAAGCGAACCGGACCTCCATTCATTCCTTTCGCGGCCCGGGCATGGAGGCGGGACTGGCCATCTTGAAAAAAATAAAGGAAAAGCTTGATATCGCCGTTATTTCCGATGTCCATCTTCCGGAACAGGTCGATGCTGCCGCAGAAGTACTTGATATTATTCAAGTACCAGCCTTTTTATGCCGGCAGACCGATTTTGTCGTCAAGACCGCGAAATCAGGCCGGGTGGTGAACATCAAAAAAGGCCAGTTTCTGGCGCCATGGGACGTCAAAAACATCGTGGAGAAGGCGGAATCCACCGGCAACAGCAGAATTCTGGTCACCGAACGCGGTTCATCCTTCGGTTACAACAATCTGGTCGTCGACTTCCGGAGCATTTCCATAATCCAGAAAGAAACCGGAAAACCGGTCATCTTTGACGCCACTCACAGCGTCCAGCTTCCCGGCGGCGGGGGACCCCGTTCCGGGGGGCAGCGCGACTTCGCGCCAATCCTGGCCCAGGCCGCGGTTGCCGCCGGAGCGGACGGCATCTTCATGGAAGTCCATAAGAACCCGGAAAAAGCGCTGTGCGACGGACCGAATTCTCTCTATCTTGATTCCGTGCACGACATCCTTCTTAAACTGCTGGCCATTCGAGCCGCGATCCAGTAAAGGAACCTATGACGCCTGCCGACCAGAAACTTTTCATTGATATCCAGCTGCTGCTGCTTGATGTCGATGGTGTACTCACGGACGGAAGCATCAGCTACACCGGCGCGGAAATGGAGGCCAAAACCTTTTCCGTAAAAGACGGCCTGGGCATCAAGATGCTGATCAACGCCGGGCTGAAAGTGGGCATCGTTTCCGCGAAATCATCCGCGGCTCTTTTACGGCGGTGCCGGGAGCTGGGAATCACCTGCGTCTATGGTGATGTCAGGGACAAGGGATCGGTGCTGAATGATATCCTGTCTGAAACAGGCGTCGCCTCTCCGCGACAGGTGGCTTTTGTCGGCGATGACCTGCCGGATATACGCCTGCTGAAAAAAGTGGGGTTACCGATAGCGGTCGCGGACGCTCACCCGGAAGTAAAAAAGGTCGCGGCGGCGGTGACCTCGGCTGAAGGCGGCCGCGGCGCCGTAAGGGAAATCTGCGAGCTTCTTTTAAAAGCGCAGGGTCTATGGTCCCGGACCGTGGCCGGATATCTGTGAGGCTTTCGGTCGATGTTTCACAAAAAACGCTTTGTCATCCCGATGCTGCTGATCCTGTCGGCCCTGAGCGTTTCCGCCTATATATTGAAGGACAACAGCGGAAAACGTCAACGGAACCCGGCGTCGGAACTCATCCGATCCGCCCCGGATATCTCCCTTGAAGGCATCAGTCAGACATTTGTTGAAAAAGGTAAGAAAAAATGGACATTAAAAGCGGCTTCGGCCCGTCTTTCCAGAGCCGCCAAGCAAACGCTGTTAGACGATATCGATGTTGGCTTTTTTACGGCCAACGGCAAATCCTTCCGCGTTACCGCCGACAAAGGCCTTTTATCGCTTGACACCAACGATGCCGAAGTTTTCGGCAATGTTATCATCCATAATCCGGACTATGAAATACACACGCAATCGTTGCGCTATAAAGCCGAAAGCCATATAATAACGACCGATGAACCCGTCAGGATAGAAAGTGATTCTCTTCATCTGACGGGAGACGGATTGCGCTACGATCTGGTTTCCATGAAAGCCGAGCTGACGGGAAACGTTAAAGGCATAATAAGCGGAAATCTCGGCCGGCTGTGAATCCGGCCATGGTTCATTTCCCGATTAAAGCATAAAAGAACCGGTTCATCGCGAAATCCTGAAAATTTTATTCTGAACAACAGTTATGGGTAAACCATGAAAAAGAAAAATCCGCCTATACTGATATCCCTGCTGTCGGCGCTGCTGTTCGCGATCTTGATTACAACTTACCCTGTTTCCGGCACGGACAAACCGGCTGTTGCGAACGATATCGAAGCGATTCATATCAGCGCCGACAGCCTCGTTGTCCCCGGAGGGGTTGAAAATTACGCGCAGTTCAACGGCAATGTCCGGGCCATTGGTACCCGTTTTGAAATCATTGCCGATCAATTGCAGGTTTTTTATCAACCGTCTTCTTCGGAAACCAGGGGCGATATCGCCTCCGGCAAAACCATTACAAAAATCATCGCCATTGGTAATGTCGTTATCGTCTCCGGAGAAAAAATTGCAAAGACGGAAAAGGCTGTATATGATAAAAGTCAGCAGACGGTTATTTTAACCGGAAAACAGTCAACGGTTCGACAGAATAACAGCTATATTTCCGGTGAAAAAATCATCATGCACACTGGCAGTGATGCGGTCACGGTGGAAGGCGGCAGTGAAAAACGGGTGGAAGCGTTCATTGAGGCCCGTGAAATGAAAAAAAACAATTAATCGGATATGACTCCGCGATGTCGGTTTTCTCTTTGCGCGATCTGCGAAAAAGTTACAGCGGCAGAAGCGTCGTCGATGACGTCAATCTTGAGCTGTCCAGCCATGAGGTGGTCGGCCTGCTTGGGCCCAACGGGGCCGGGAAAACCACGACCTTTTACATATCCATCGGCATGATCCGGGCGGACGGCGGTTCCGTTCTGATTGATGAAAAGGATATCACCGAAATGCCCATGCATATGCGGGCCCGCCAGGGAATCGGTTACCTGCCTCAGGAGGCGTCGGTTTTCAGAAAGCTCACCGTGGACCAGAATA
>CAYSMV010000283.1:0-1987 GCA_964432245.1 uncultured Desulfobacterales bacterium | reverse complement strand
AATCTCCCGGGCCGATGACTACGGCGTATTTTTTATTAAAGAGCTCAAACGAATAGCCGTTAAAGCAAACACTTCCCTTTCCCTTGCCAATATTTCCGAGGCCGTTAAAGAAAGTATCAACCTGTTTGATAAACCGGAAAATATTCAGCCCCCACCGGCTTTGACGGAAAAATCTAACCCTGCCCTGCTGATCGCGGACGTCGGCGACACGACGCTGGCCGGTATTCACAAAATTGAGGACTCGATCGCTTTTCTGGGTGACGCCGTCCTGGCGATGATCCGCGCCCTGACCCGGCCTGGAAGCATCCGCATTAACGACACCATCGAACTGATCAGGAAAAACGGCGTCAACGCCATTCCGATCACCGGCCTGATCAGTTTTATCTCGGGGCTGATTATGGCCTTTGTTTCGTCCGTGGAACTGGAGCAGTTCGGCGGCCATATTTTCATCCCCTCGCTGATTACCTTTGCCATGGTCGCGGAGATCGGTCCCATCATGACCGCCGTTGTCATCGCTGGAAGAACCGGATCGGCTTACGCCGCTGAAATCGGAACCATGAAAATTTCAGAAGAAATTGACGCCCTGTCCAGCATGGGATTCGCGCCGGTCCTGTTTCTGGTCGTACCCCGCCTGCTGGCGCTTCTGATAGCGCTGCCGATTTTAACGGCCTTTTCAGTCATTTTCGCCATCCTGGGCGGTCTGACCGTATGCGTTACCATGTTGCACCTTATGCCGGGGCCCTACTTCCAGGGAGTTCTTGACGCTCTTTTTATCGATGACATAACATGGGGACTGGCCAAAACCCTTGTTTTCGCCATGCTGGTCGCGCTGGTCGGATGTCTCAGAGGATTCCAGGTCAGGGGTGGCGCCGCCTCCGTTGGCAACGCGGCGACCTCCGCGGTCGTCAGCGGCATCTTCCTGATTATCTTTTTTGATTCTATCGCCGCGATTATACGGGTATACTGGGGATAGCCATGAAGGAAAAAGTCATCGAGGTAAAAAACATTTCCAAGCGATATGGAAAACACATCGTGCTGGATAATGTCAGCTTCGACGTGTTCAAAAAGGAAATTATCGTTATTATCGGCGCCAGCGGGTGCGGTAAAAGCACCCTGATGCGGATCATGGCCGGTCTGGAGGGGCCGACTTCCGGCCAGGTGCTGGTTGAAAGCATGCAGTCTGAGTTATGCAATATAACCAGGAAAACGGGCATCCTGTTTCAGAACAACGCGCTTTTCGGGTCCATGACCATCGGGGAAAATATCGCCCTGCCCATTCTGGAATATACTCATCTGGGCAAAAGAACGGTAAAAAAAATAGTAAAAATGAAGCTCGCCCTGGTAGGCCTGTCCGGATTCCAGAACTACCTGCCTTCCGAAATCAGCGGCGGCATGAAAAAGAAAGCAGCCCTGGCCAGAGCGCTGGCCCTGAACCCGCCGATTCTTTTCCTGGACGAGCCCACGTCGGGGCTGGACCCGATCAGCTCCGCGGAGATCGATGAACTGATTCTGTATATCAACCAGACCGCCGGCACCACCATGGTCGTGGTGACCCATGAACTGGCAAGTGTTTTCAAGATCGCCGCCAGAGTCATCATGCTGGATAAAACCAGAAAGGGAATAATAGACGAAGGGAATCCGGATTTTCTTAAAAACAACAGTCGCCATCCATATGTCAGGCAATTTTTTAACCGGCGGCCTTATGCCGGTGAACCACCGGGCGCGAGCGCCGGGATCAACACATGAGGGCAGGCTTTCGGCAGCATCTAAACCTTAAAGGATAGTACAAACCTATGGCCTCACTGAAAACCAATTTCGCCGTCGGTTTATTCATGATCATCGGCATTATCATCGTTACGGCAGTCGTTATATTTGTCGGCGCCACGACTTACCTGAAAACGGGCCGATTGTATTCGACTTTCTTTGACGAGTCCATCCAGGGACTGAGCAAGGACTCGCCGGTAAAATACCGCGGGGTATCCATCGG
>CAYSMV010000282.1:0-1837 GCA_964432245.1 uncultured Desulfobacterales bacterium | reverse complement strand
AACCGGGTTGATTGTCATCAGGCTTTCAACTCTTGGTTATTCAAAAGGCAAAACCAAACGGGTAAAGGAGGGAAACATATGAGAGTTTTTTTACTTTTTGAACTACTGCTGTGCATCTTTTGTATTTACGCTCTTTTTAATTTTGAAGGGGATATGCGGATAACAGTACCCATCATATGTCTGGTGACGGTACTCCTGTTTGAAATGCTTCAGAATTTATTGAAAAAACCGGCCAAACAGGTTGAAATAGTCCCTTCCATCAAGGCAAAAATAAATAAAACAAAGACGAAATAATTCCATCAGGCAAGCGGATTAAAGGATAACCAACTGTTTTTCCGGATTTTTTCATCATCCGGTTTCACTTCCTTACGCCTTCTCACAGCCTTTCCCGTATCCAGCCGGTAACGGTTTCCAGAACGATTTTTCGGTCTTTGGGCAGTTCATTCATGGTTTCATGATAGAGGCCGCCGAACAGTTTCAGTGTCTTCTGGCTGCTGCCGGCCAGGTCGAAAAACCGGCGGCTGCCTTCGGGAGAAACCATTCTGTCCTCGGCGCCCTGAATGACCAGCAGCGGCAGGGTCAGTTCGCCGGCCCGGGCCAGGCATTCTTCGGCCGTAGCCGTAAACGAGACAAACCAGCGGACGGAGACGCGGTCATGAACCAGGGGATCGGCCTCATAGGCCCGAACGGTTTCCGGGTCGTGGGACAGTTCGTCGGCGTTGAGTTTGTTGCTCTGGGTCAGGCGCGGCAGAACACGAGAGAAGATCTTCGCGGCCGCCGCCTGAAAAGCCGGCACTTTAACGCCGGGAACAAAAGCCGGGGAAGAAAGAATCAGGGCGGTAATATCCTGCTGATGGGAAAGCGCGAATTCGGCGGCGATCAGGCCACCCATGCTGTGACCCAGGCAGATCAGCGGCGGATTGGGGGCATCTTCTCTGATCACCTGGTCGATGAACCGTTTGATGTCGGCCGCGTAATCGGCGAAATCGTTGACATGGCCACGTTTACCCCCGGATTGGCCGTGGCCCTGGTGATCGAAAGCGTAAAAGCTGATCCGATCGTCGGCCATGGCATTGATCAAGTGGCCGTAGCGGCCGGAGTGTTCGCCCAGTCCGTGAATGATGAGAATCGCCCCCCCGGGATTGTCGACCAGCCAGCGCTGATAAAAAATTTCCAGGCCGTCTTTGTTAATAAAAGTGCCGGTAGAATGATGATAGTGTGACATCGGCTACCCCTCCCCCTCCAAAGAGATGAACTTTATCCGTCAGCCGAGTTCTTCGGCTCCTTTCAAAATAGTATCAAATAAAAGCCGGACATCGCTTTTCTCGATGCAGGAGAAGGCCACGCGCAGATCATGGTCGCCGATGGAGATTAGCCCCACGCCGTATTTGTCCAGCAGATGAACCCGCAGCTTTTCGGCATTAACGTTTTTCAGACGAATGCACATGAAATAACCGGAATTGAAAGGATAGACATCCCAGGCCGCGGCGTATTTCGGATCATAGACCACCTCCCTGACGCGGGCGGCCTTGGCTTTCAGAATTTCGAATTTCTCCTTCTTCTCCGCCTGATAGTCTTTGCTTTGCAGGGACTTCAAGGTAATCGTCTGACTGAGATGCGAGGCATTGGAGATGTTCCCCCGGATACATCCGGCGGTCTTTTTTTCCAGAGCGTCAAAGACTTCGGCCGGATTACCTTCCGCCGCGCAACCATAGGTAATAAAGCCCACTCTCAGCCCCCAGACATAATTTTCCTTGGTGGCCCCGTCCAGTTTGATTGACAGCAGCCGCGGATGACGGCCGCAGATCCCGGCAAACAGAGACTCTTTCATGACCTC
>CAYSMV010000281.1:0-9976 GCA_964432245.1 uncultured Desulfobacterales bacterium | reverse complement strand
TGCCATGACATTATCAAAAAAGCAGAAGATCGGTTTATCGGCCCTCATCATCGTTGGCCTGATTCTGATCGGATATTTCGGAATCCGGTATGGTCTTTTCAGCCGGGCCGTGTCCCTGGTGAATGAGAACACGCCCGTGCCGCTGTTCATCGTCCTGATGATCATCCTGCCGATTTTCGGCGTTCCCGTCAGTCCTTTTTTAGTGGTGCTGGGAATAAAATTCGGCCTGGCCGCCGGAATCGCCCTGATGGTCATCATCATGCCGATCCATATGATGATCTCTTTCGCGCTGGCGAAGGTCGCCGGTAATTTTATCCGGGCTGTATTGTCCCGTAAAAACTACGTCATTCCTCAGGTACCCCCGGACAGGCAGATCCGTTTTTCTTTTCTGGTCACGGCGGTTCCCCTGCTGCCTTACGCGGTCAAAAATTTTTTACTGCCCCTGGCCGGTATCCCTTTCCGGCTCTACCTGGGCATGAACTGGGGATGTCAGGCCATATTGGCCTCGCCGGCCGTAGTTTTGGGAAGTTCCATGGCCGACTTGAACCCGGTGATGTTTATCGTGGCCATTGCGGGGCTGGTGATCGTTTACCTTGTCGTCAGCCGGATTGAAACAAAATATGGAAAACACGTCGATCTGAAAACGGAAAAAAACGAAAGCATCGCCTCCTCTTGAGGTCATGATGCGGCACCGCTTCCAGAAAGCGCCGGCCAGCCCCGGAAACACGGGGATGGCCGTGTTCCGCGACGTGCCGAAGATTTTCGCCGAAGTCAAAATGAAAGCAGGCCATGATCGAGAGCGTCATTTCTTTCGTTTTATGAGAGCGGTTGATTGTCCGAAAGCGGCTGGTAGGGCGCTTGTGAGAAAAATCCTTTTGTCAATTTTACCAGAACGCCGCTTAATACCACCAGGGCGATCAGGTTGGGAAGCGCCATCAGACCGTTTAGGGTATCGGCAATATTCCAGATGGCACGGTGCTCGCCGACCGCGCCGATCAGTGTCAGCGGCAGCCAGATCAGTCGATAGCCTGTCCTGACGATTTTCCCATGTCCGAAAATAAACACGGAGCATGTTTCGCCGTAAAAACACCAGGCCAGATTGGTGTCGTACGCCGTCAAGATCATGCTCAACACCACCAGGCCGAATCCCAGCGTGTTGCCGAAGGTCTGGCTGAATGCCAGCATGGTAAGAGGAGCGCCGCTTTCACCGCTGGTCCAGACGCCGGTCAGTAAAATCGCGAACGCCGTGGCCATGCATACCACGATCGTATCCACGAAGACCTCGAAAATGCCCCACATCCCCTGGCGAACAGGGTGGTCGGTTCTGGCCGTAGCATGCGCCATGGGGGCGCTGCCCAGCCCCGCTTCATTGGTAAAAACGCCGCGCGCGATGCCGTAGCGGATGGCCATCATCACGCCCGCGCCGACAAAACCGCCGGTAGCCGCTACGGGTGTAAACGCGCTTCGGATAATCAATGCCATAACCGTCGGCAGTTCGGCGATATGAAGCGCGATCACCGTCAGAGTGCCGAGCAGGTATAGCCCGCACATGAACGGCACAAAGACCATGGCCACCTGCGCGATGCGCTTAATGCCGCCAATAGTGACCAGCCCCACGGCCGTCACCAGCACCAATCCGGACACCCATCTCGGTATACCGAACTGCTCCGCGCCGGCCGCCACCTCATGGGACTGAACCATATTGCCGATGCCAAAGGCGGCCAGCGCGCCAAACAGGCTGAATAATATGGCCAGCCATTTCCACCGCCTGCCCATGCCCCGGCTGATATACATCATGGCTCCGCCCATCATGGGCCCCTCGGGATCGCGAACCCGATAATGAACCCCCAGCACCACCTCGGCGAACTTTGTTGCCATGCCGATAACGCCGGATATAAACATCCAGAATATTGCGCCGGGACCGCCCAGCGCAATGGCGGTAGCCACACCGGCTATATTGCCTACGCCCACCGTGCCGCCCATGGCCACTGTCACGGCCTGGAAAGGCGTAATATCGCCCTCGGCCCGGGGGCCGCGATGAAAAATCTTCCCGAACGTTTCCCGGCACATGACGCCGAATTTGAATAACTGGATGAATCTTGTCCGAATGGTAAGAAAAAGGCCGGCGCCGATGAGCATGGCGATCATCGGAAATCCCCAGACAACGGCGTTTATTCTGGTGTTGAAATCAAGCAGCGAATCAATCATACGGACTATTCCTTTTAAACCATATCTTCCCTTTAACGGCGCCGCGTATACTCGAAAAGCCCCCGGCGCCAGAGGCCGACCGCCGGCAACCATCCATTCACAAGGCCGAAAACCGTGGCCGCGGTTTTCTTTCAGAACCTTGTTTTATAGCGCCAATCCCTTGAAAAGGCAAGCTCAACTCACTGAAAAACCTGGCAACGTATTCCGTCCGTGCAGAATGCACAAGATCAGTTGAATTGAAAAAACATGAAAAACACGTGGGCCTGAAAAAGGAAACATCACGACCTCCTGAGGCCATGATGCGCATACCGGACACACAAACCATAACCGCGGCGTTATGACAGAAAACCCTATCGCATAAAATGAACCCGCCTTTCTTGCGAAAGAACTCAACCGTCATTGGCTGACAAAACCGCGCCGCCATTACGCCCCGGCCGACAAATGACTGCCGGCGCGCGTCAGACGATTAATCCGCTTGATTCCTTAAAAATGTAGGCACATCCAGATCATCATTATCATACACGATTCCCTTGTATCCGCGATAGGACGACCCGGAACCCTCGCCGGCGCTGGCCTGTTTGCGGATAAAGGTCGGCTGGTCGAGTTTCGACACGGACAATGAATCCAGATCAGCCGCCGTAACATCTCTTATTCTGCCCCTTCTGATATCCGCTATGGAATCCGCTCCGGCGCCAATTCCCGTGGCAATAACCGTTATCCGGATTTCGTCGCCCAGGCTGTCGTCGATCGTCGTTCCCCAGATAATTTCCGTATCATCACCCACCTCCTCGTGGATACGATCGGAAGCCTCTTCCATCTCCTGGAAGCACAAATCACTGGAGCTGGCGATGTTGAGCAAAACACCCTTGGCGCCGGAGATGGAGCATTCTTCCAGAAGCGGATGCGAAATGGATTTCTCCGCCGCCTCCAGCGCCCTGTTTTCACCGCTGGCAACACCAATCCCCATAAGCGCCATCCCGGCCTTTGACATAATGGTCTTAACATCGGCGAAGTCGAGATTGACCAGACCGGGAACCATAATCAAATCAGAGATACCCCGTACGGAGTGGTGCAGCACCTCATCGGCCTTTCTGAACATGTCGGTCATTTTGTCTTTCTTGGAAGCCATCGTCCGCAAGCGATCGTTCCGTATGGTGATAACCGTGTCGGCAATGCCTTTTAAGGCCGCCACCCCCGCCTCCGCCTGTTGGGCCCGTTTCTTACCTTCAAACGAAAAAGGTTTGGTCACGACGGCGACCGTCAGAATACCCAGCTCCTTGCAGATTTCCGCGATCACCGGAGACGCCCCGGTGCCCGTTCCGCCGCCGCAACCCTCGGTAATAAAAACCATATGCGCCCCCGCCAGGGCGTCGCGGATGTGGTCACGGCTTTCCAGGGCGGCCTGCCGGCCGATATCGGGATTAGCGCCGGCGCCAAGGCCCTGTGTGATTGTCTCGCCCATCTGGATTTTCACATCGGCCTTCGATGTCTCCAGCACCTGCGCGTCCGTGTTGGCGACAATAAATTCCACGCCCTGCAGGTTGGCATCAATCATATTGTTGACGGCGTTACCACCCGCGCCGCCGACACCAATGACCTTAATCCTGGCTGTCCTCTCTTTTTCAACATAGGAAAACGTCATACGCACCTCCTCCTGGTTATATAAATTATTAGTTTTCTTAAACAATCTCCTTGAACCATTTTCTCATTCTGCCGATAAGACGATTAAAAATATTGGCGTCCCGAATTCTGAATTTCCTGGCCGATTCATTGCGGGCTCCGAACAGAACCAGCCCGACGCCGGTGGCGTACATGGGATTGTTCACCACGTCTACCAGGCCGCTGATTCCACCCGGACGGCCCAGTCGCGTCGGCTGATTGATAATGGATTCCGCTATCTCGCAAATACCGTCCAGAAGAGCAGTCCCTCCTGTCAACACCACGCCGGTGGCGATTTCCTCCGTCGCCCCTTTGCTGATGATTTCCCGATTGATCAAGGTAAAGATCTCTTCAACTCTGGGCTTGATAATTTCGTTCAGTATGTGTACCGGCACTTTTTCCGGATTCCGGCCGCCGGTCCGTTTGACTTCTATTTCACCGCTACCGCCCTCTCGTCCCGAAACCGGGCTGATAAAACGTTTCTTTATTTTCTCGGCTTCTACATGGGGTGTCCGCAGCCCGATGGCAATATCGTTGGTCAGGTTATTTCCCCCCAGAGAAAGAACAAAGGTGTGCCTTATGTTTCCACCACAGAATATAGCCAGATCACTGGTTCCGCCGCCGAGGTCGATCAGCGCTGTTCCAAGGGCCTTCTCTTCATCCGTCAATACCGCTTCACCCGAAGCCAGAGACTCCAGGACAATATCACATACATCAAGCCCGGCCCGGTGAGCGCACTTGACGATATTATGGGCCGAAGCAACCGCGCCCGTGACGATATGAATTTTGACTTCCAGTCTTACGCCGGTCATGCCAACCGGATTCTGGATACCGGGCTCGTCGTCCACGATATATTCCTGGGGGAGGATATGAATAATCTCTCTGTCCATGGGGATAGCCACCGCGCTGGCCGCCTCCTTGACCCGCTCGAGATCGGCCCGTGTTATTTCCCGACCCTTTATGGCAATCACGCCCCGGCTGTTGAAACTGGAAATGTGTCCGCCGGCAATGCCGACATAAGCGTTGGAAATTTCACAGCCGGCCATCAGTTCCGCCTCCTCGACCGCTTTTTTAATGGAAGAAACCGTTGACTCTATATCCACCACCACGCCCTTGCGAAGTCCTTCGGAAGGGTGCATGCCGATCCCGATAATATTGATCTTATCCCCCTCCTTCTCTCCTACCACCGCGCAGATTTTTGTGGTGCCGATATCAAGACCGACGATTATGTCCTGTTCCTGCATGGTTACCCCCTTTTTTGATTGCAGCATATGAATCCCCGGACGCGGCTTTAACCACAACCCGGTCCGAATATTCAAGGCCGGCAGCCACCAGGCGGCTTCCGGCCTGACCGGAGCGATGTGTCAGCATATGATTCAACCGTTGAAACTTCTTGAGGTAGTTGTCGTGGTCGTCATCAAACCCGAGCCGTACCTCATCAATGGTATTAAACACGCAAAGCGTTAATCCCATATCCCTGTCGGCGATCACTTTCCTGATATTCATTCCCGGTTTTCGCCGCCCCATTACGGAAACCGTTTCAATAACATCCAGGGCAGCGTTCAAAACCGGGCTTACCGGCCGGCCGGCCGCATCCAGATCGCCATAATCAACGCCGCTGATTACCGGCAGCAGAACCGGGTCAGCCGACTCAAGCCGCTTGAAGACTTCTCGACGGTTATTAACCAGAAACATCTCTCCCCAATCCAATATGGCGACAGGCGTATGTTCCCGGACATCAATCACGATAGTCGACGGCAGCACCCTGCGTATCCGGACATCCGCAATCCATGGATCGGCCTGCAGCCGCCGCCCGGCCACCGACAGGTTAACGGCCAGAATATTCTCCCCGGTTTCCACGCCTGCCCGCCGAATAGCCGCCTCCGGCGAAAGAAGAGAAAGGCCGTGAACCTGAATATCCTTGACACGCAGGCAATCTGAATTGATAAAAAAACCATAGCCACAGACAAAACAGACGCTCATTGTTAAAATAAAAGCCATGCCGACGGCTATCTTGAGACCCGGTTTCATTCCGGCAAACCGCTTGAAGCCGGATTTTTTCTTCCGGTTTTTCCGGGGCGATTTATTCGCCAAGAAATTAATCTGACTGCGTCTATTCTCCAACAATTTTCACCTCCGGCTCAAGCCTGACGCCGAACTTGCCGGCCACCTTTTCCTGAACCACCGTCATTAACTCCAGGATATCCGCGGCCGTCGCCCCGCCGGTATTGACGATATAATTGGCGTGCCTGTCGGAAACCGCCGCGCCGCCGACTCGCCTCCCTTTTAATCCCGCCAGATCAATGAGCTTACCGGCCGGATCACCCCCGGCCGGATTTTTAAAAAAACACCCCGCGCTCTGCACGCCGACGGGATGATTTCGCATTCGATCGTTTAAAATATCACCGGCTTCCTCACGCAGCCTTCTGGGATCGTCGTGCCGGCAGGACAACCTGGCCCTGGTCACCAGAATCCGGTCGGCCGAACCCGGAGAAACCCCTTTCAGCTCAAAACGCCGGTAGCTGAATATCATATCGCTACGGATTCTCTCCTCCAGCCGGCCTTCCGGTGTAAGCGTTGTCACTGTTTCCAGGATATCCGCCATGGATCCCCGTGAAGTGCCGGCATTCATGACGACCGCCCCCCCCACGGTTCCGGGAATTCCCAGCGCGAAGTTCATCCCGGCCAGCCCGTTGTCGATGGCGTGCCGGCAAAGCGTCTGCAAATTCGCCCCGGCCTGGGCCATAATGGTCACTCCTCCCCCGGCATCGGAAACGGCTTCTACATCTTTCAACCCTTTCTTCATGTCGATAACGACGCCTCGGATCCCCCCGTCTAAAACCAGCAAATTGGTACCCCCGGCTACGGCGGTATAATTAATACCGGCTTCCACGCAGGCCAGAACAAGATCCGTCAACTGTCTTTCACCTTTTACCGACACAAACATGTCCGCGGGCCCCCCGACGCAGAAAGAAGTGTGTTTGGACATGGGCTCGTCCAGTTTCACCCTTCCCGGAAACCGATGCTGCAGCCAGGCTGTGAATTCAACGTTAGGCATATCTTTATTTCTCCTGCTTGTCTGAAAAAAGAATTTCCCCTGCCTTCCACACATCTCCGGCCCCGAGCGTCAATATAATATCGCCTTGCCGGAGCGTTTCTCTCAAATACCGGCAGGCGCTTTTCTGATTCTTCTCGTAACGCACATTTTTGTGCCCATGGGATCGAATTCCCTCGCTTAACGAAAAACCGTCGGCTCCTTCGATTTCCTTTTCTCCGGCGGGATATACCGGTAAAACGACCAGATCGTCGCACTGATAAAAGGCGCGGGTAAAATCGTCAAACAGGGCACTGGTCCGCGTATACCGATGGGGTTGAAAAACGACCCGGATACGCCGGTCTTCCCAGTTTTCCCTCAAGGCTAACAGTGTCGCCTTGATTTCCGTAGGATGATGGCCGTAATCATCCACAACCACCACGCCGTTGACTTCCCCCTTGATCTCCATTCGTCGATGTACGCCGACCCTGGTTTTCAGGGCATGCTTGATCCGCTCAAAGGGAATGTCCAATTCAATGCCGACCACCACCGCCGCCAGCGCGTTTCTGACGTTATGCACGCCCAGAGAATTCAAAAGAATGTTCCCCAGTTTCCTGCCGGACCGATAAACATCGAAACAGACACTTCCTTTTCCCGGTTTGATCCGGCGCGCCTGAAAATCGGCCTGTTTGCTGGTGCCATAAGTAATACATCGCTTCTGAATGGTCGGTAGAAGCTCCTGCAGGGGTTCATTGTCAAGACAGACCACCGCCAGCCCATAAAACGGAATCCGGTTAATGAACTCCAGAAAAACACGCTTGATGGTTTCCAGGCCGTCATAATAATCCAGGTGCTCGCGATCAATATTGGTAACAACCGCAATCGATGGCGTGAATTTCAGAAACGAACCGTCGCTTTCATCCGCTTCCGCCACAATAAAATCGCCTCTTCCCAGCAGGGCGTTGGTCTCGGCACTCATTAACCGGCCGCCCACCACCACTGTTGGATCAAGGCCGCCCTTTTCCAGGACGGTAGCGATCATGGAAGTGGTCGTTGTTTTACCATGGGCGCCGGCGACCACGACGCTGTATTTTAACCGCATGATCTCCGCCAGCATCTCGGCTCTGGGTATCACCGGCAATCCGCTGATCCGGGCCGCTTCCACTTCAGGATTGTCAGGGCCAATAGCCGAAGAAACAACCACCACATCGACGCCTTCGATATTCTTCCGGTCATGTTTGTGAAAAATGGTTCCGCCCCGATCCTTTAGCCGTCGCGTTATATCGCTGGCCTTGATGTCCGAACCGGACACGGTGTACCCGAGGTTCAGGAGCAGCTCCGCGATTCCGCTCATGCCGATGCCGCCGATGCCGACGAAAAAAATATGATAGTTCTTCAGATACATGAGTAAATAAACGATCTCCGTTTTCTGGCTTTCGCCATCAGCGCCAGACATTCTTCCGCGATTATCCTGCCCGCCTCCGGCCTGCCTAAAGCCCGCAACCGCCTGCCCATCTCCGCCAGAACGCCTCGATGAGAGGAATAATATAATATTTTTTCGGCAATACCCTGACCGGTCAGCTCTCTTTCCGGCATCATCTCGGCGCCGCCCGCGTCTACCAGCGCCCTGGCGTTTTCCGTCTGATGGTCATCAGCCGCGTAAGGGAACGGCACCAGTATACCGGGCTTCCCCAGACAGACGACTTCCGCCACCGTTGTCGCGCCGCTGCGGCAGACAAGAAAATCAGCCTTCCGGTAACAGGCGGCCATATCATCAAAAAAAGCCCGCACCAGACAGGCTACTCCTTTCCGGTTATAGGCCTGACGGACCTCCGCCTCTTCCGCGGCGCCCGTCTGATGAATAAAAAACATATTCTCCTTGTTCAGGTAATCCAGCGATTCGGTTACCGCCTGATTGATTCTGCTGGCGCCCTGGCTGCCTCCGATGACAAAAACCGTAAATTCGACGTTATCATCGGGTTTTCCGGTCTTTTCTTTAGTCATGGCCCGCAGGATATCCTGGCGCACCGGATTGCCGCTTAACCGGACTTTTCCCTCCGGAAATCGCCCGGCCGATTTCTGGAAAGAGATAAACACCCTGTCGGCCAGGCGGGACAATAGCCGGTTGGTTATTCCCGGCAGGGCGTTCTGCTCATGCAGCACTATCCTGACGCCCATAAGCCATCCGCTGATCACCACCGGCGCCGACGAATAACTCCCCATGCCGACGATAATTTCTGGTTTGAAACGCCTGATTATTCCGGCCGCGACACACATACCAACCGCCAGTTTGATGACAGCCCTGGCCTTGGCCATTACCCCACGGCCCTTTATCCCTTCCGTCGCGATCCATTTAAAACCAAAGCCGGTTTTCGGCAGCACTCTTCTCTCAATAGCTGTTCCGGTGCTGACAAACATCAATTGGCATCCCGGCCGCTCTTCCCGCAACTGCTCCGCTATGGCAATACCCGGGAAGAGATGTCCACCCGTAGCGCCTCCCGCGATAATAATTCTCGGCCCTGCCATGCTGTTTTTTCCCGTCAAAGCGTCACGCATCGCGCTTATGCCCTATATTCATTAAAACACCGATGGCGGCCAGGTTAAAAACCAGTGAGGTGCCACCGTAGCTGAGAAACGGCAGCGTTATTCCCTTGGTCGGCAGGATACCAACTGCCACCCCGGTGTTGACAAACACCTGAAAGCTGAGGGCGGCCGTCACCCCCAGTGCCAGCAGGGATCCAAACCGGTCATTCGTCGTCGCGGCGATCGTCACGCCCCGCCACAGAAGCACCATATAAAGCGCAATAACCAGGAGGGCCCCCCAGAGACCAAGCTCTTCGCCGATTACCGAAAAAATAAAATCCGTGTGCGGTTCCGGCAGATAGAAAAGTTTCTGATAGCCCTGTCCTATTCCCGTACCCCATATGCCGCCGGTACCAAACGCCATAAAGGAATGAACAATCTGGTATCCGCCGTCATGCTGAAATCGCCAGGGATCGAGAAAGCTGGTCAGGCGGCTCAGGCGATACTCCGCTTTAATCATGTAATACACGGCGGCCGGTAATAAAAAAATAA
>CAYSMV010000280.1:0-4597 GCA_964432245.1 uncultured Desulfobacterales bacterium | reverse complement strand
CACCGCTGAACCGCCGCGATCCTGGCTTCCAGGTTCAAAAGATAGGCCGGCTCCGGCTGTTTGGTACCGGTTTTATTATCATATTCGGGATCGCTAAATAATCAAGCGCGAATCTCCTACTGTTCCGGAATGTAGGTGGCACAGGCATTGTTTGACTCCCATACCACCACCCGTGAGACCCGGATATCCGTGCCGGAAAAAAATCCGGACAGGCGATGGGCGATATGAACGGCAATACGCTCGGAAGAGGGGTTGCCGTCATCAAAAAACGCCAGTTCATTTAAAAACTGATGGTCCAGCTCGGCCACGATCTCTCTCAAGCGAGCCTTTAGCTCTCCAAAATCAAGCAGCACGCCGGCGCTGTTTAATGTCTTACCGGCCACGCAGGCCTCCACCTGCCAGTTGTGGCCATGGAGGTTTTCGCACTTATCCGTGACCATGGACAACCTGTGAGCAGCCGCAAAATCCGTCACCACCTTCAATTCAAACATTCCGTTAGCCCTTTTTAAACAGGTTACCGGTCATCAACTGAAACCAGCCCCTTTTTTCAGGAGGTTTTTTAACTTGTTGGAAAACTTTTCCTGTTCACAGGAAGAGAACTCCCGCAGCAATTCTTCCTGCCTTTTGCTTAGGTTAACCGGGGTCCGGATATCGACCTGAATGATCTGATCCCCTCGTTGTTTACCGCGCAGAGAAGGAATGCCCTCACCTGTAAACCGGAACATGTCGCCATATTGAGTCCCCGGCGGAATCTTCAGCGGTTTCTCTCCGGAAAGAGTCGGTACCATGAGCGTATCGCCCAGGGCAGCCTGAACAAATGATATCTCCATCAGGCAAATGACATCGTTCTTGTTTCTCTGGAAAAACTTGTGCGGACGAACATTAATAAAAACATAGAGATCTCCCGGAGGCGCGCCTTTTTCCCCGGGTTCGCCCTCTCCAGACAGGCGCAGCCTGGATCCGGTGTCAACACCCGCCGGAATCTTAAGCGTGACCTTTTTCTTTGTTATTTCCTGGCCCCTGCCTTTACACTTGGGACAGGGAGAGGCGATATACTGACCGGTTCCCCGACAGGCGGAACAGGTTGTTTTAACCATGAAAAACCCCTGGGACCGGGTCATCTGGCCGGTGCCGCCGCATTGCCGGCAAGTTTCCGGGTAAGTGCCCGGCTTGCATCCGGTACCATCGCACTTTGCGCATATTCCCATTTTTTCCAGCTCGATTTCCGTTTCAAAGCCAAAAGCGGCTTCCATGAAATCAATCGTCAGATCATATCTTAAGTCATTCCCCCGCCGCGCCCGCCGGGCTGACCGGCGACCACCGCCGAATCCGAAAAAATCTTCGAAAATATCCCCGAAACTTGAAAAAATATCCTCAAAATTAGCGGCGTGCACACCACCCATGCCGTTAAGCCCGGCATGTCCGAACTGATCATAAATATTGCGTTTCTCCGGATCACACAGCACGCTGTAAGCTTCCGAGGCTTCTTTGAACATCTCTTCCGCCTGCGCATTTCCGGGATTTTTGTCGGGATGATATTTTAAAGCGATTTTCCGGTAAGCCTTTTTCAGCTCTATCTCTGAGACATCCCGGGAAACCCCCAGCACATCGTAATAATCTCTTTTTTCCGTCATGCCGCTTAATTTCCTGTCCGGGGAAAACGTATCTTATCAGATTAATAAATTAAAATAATACTTGAAGGCTGGATGTCAATAGCCTGTTTGCGGCTGAAAAGTCAAGGAATAACCGAAAAAACGACAGATGATATCGCTATCAAGTTACGGTATTTTTCTATCAATCAACGGGAATCATCCATATCAAAAATCCTGAATGCGGATCACGGTATCCTTCATCCAGTTGGCATCGTCTTTAAAATTATAGTCAATATTATAATGAAGTCCTCTGCTCTCCTTTCGCGTCATGGCGCAAGTAATAATCAAGTCGGCTACGGTGGCGATGTTACGCAATTCCAGCAGATCGGCGGTCACCCGGAAGTTCCAGTAATACTCTTTTATCTCCGTGAGAATGAGATCAATACGGTTTTTTGCCCGCCGCAGGCGTTTGTTCGATCGGACAATACCGACGTAATTCCACATGAACAATCGTATTTCATCCCAGTTCTGTGATACGGTAATGGCCTCATTACTGTCAGTCGTGCCGGCTTCATCCCATACGGGCAGATCGTTGTCATTGCGCGACAGTTGCCGCAATTGCCTGATAGCGCAATCAATTGCCTTGTTGGCGAACACAACGGCCTCCAGCAGAGAATTGCTGGCCAGCCGGTTGGCGCCGTGAAGGCCGGTGCAGGCAGACTCGCCTACGGCATAGAGCCGTTCGATATCGGTCCGGCCGCACATATCGGTAACAATGCCGCCGCACATATAATGAGCCGCCGGCACAACCGGAACCGGGTCAACGATCATGTCTATCCCGTATTTCAGGCAATTCTCATAGAGATGGGGAAAACGATGCTTGATAAAATCCGCCTCCCGGTGAGAAAGGTCAAGGAACACGCAATCATCACCCCTGGTTTTTATCTCCGTATCAATCGCCCGCGCCACTACGTCACGGCAGGCCAGATCCCTGGCCGGATCATATTTACTCATGAACGGTTCTCCGGCGGAATTAATCAGTACCGCGCCTTCGCCCCGCACGGCTTCGGAAATCAGAAAATTCTTTGCGGCCGGGTGAAACAGACAAGTAGGATGAAACTGAACGAATTCAAGATTGGCGACGGTGCATCCGGCTCTGTAGGCCATGGCGATGCCATCACCGGTAGCGATATCAGGATTACTGGTATAGGCGTAAACCTTGCCGGCTCCGCCCGTGGCCAGAAGTGTAATCAGCGCATTGAAAGTATTGACGCGATCGTTTTTGATGTCAAGGACATATGCTCCGCAACAATAAACATCACGAGTCTTGACCACCGGTCCTTTTTTTACCCTGGTGGAATGAGTGATCAGGTCTATGGCGATATGATCTTCATAAATAGTAATATTCTTATGGGCCTTGGCCAGGCCGACCAGCACCTGCTCTATTTCCCGGCCCGTCAGGTCCTGAGCGTGAACAATACGGTTGCAGGAATGGCCGCCTTCCCGGCCAAGATCAAGCCCCTCCTGACGATCGGCTGCTTTCGTAAAATTTATCCCAAGCGAGGCCAGTTCCATGACCGCGTCCGGCCCCTGCCTGATGACGGTGTCCACAGCCACTCTGTTACAAAGGCCGTCGCCGGAAGCAAGCGTGTCTTTTATATGCGATTCAAAGGAGTCCATACCGCTGATAACCGCCGCGATTCCGCCCTGAGCCCGATTGGTGCTGCTGTCGTCAACCGATTTCTTGGTGACGATGGCGACGCTGCCGGCCTCAGCCGCCTTAAGCGCGAATTTAAGTCCCGCGATACCGCTCCCGATTACCAGGAAATCTGTTTTAATTTCCATTCATCAATAACCTCTATGTAAAATCATAAAGAATAGGATCGCCGTCTCCCCTTCTTCACAAAATATCCGATCATAAACCCAATTAGAAGCACACCGGCGCCGGCCAGAAACCATTTGATAAACCTGTTGGCCGCCGCGTCCCTGAGGATACGATTTTCCCTGTTGATCTTCTCAAGCCGCAGTACCAGATCCTTAATCTCAGTTTTAAGCCGCTCTGCCATTTCCCGGTTTTCTCTGGTCAACCGGTTGTTCTCCTGTTCGATTACCGATAATTTGTCTGAAACCTCCGTATATTGCTTTTGCAGGGCCTCGAAACGAATCCGGTAAGGCTCCTCATAACCGACAAAACGGCTCGATACCCATCCTTCATTTCCCGCCTCCGTCCTTATCTTTACCCAGTCTCCAGCTTTTTCAAGGACCGTTATCTTCTGCCCGAGCGATGGCATGGCAATAATCCGGTAATCAGTACCCTGCCCTGTCCGCATTGTTATCTTTGTACAATCATTAAGATAGGCTGCCTCTTCAAGATAGGCGGTCTCTTCCGCGGTAGAAACGGAAAATTGCTGGAAAACTATAATAAGCAGACACATACTCATTAAAAAAAAACGTATCATTTGTTTCTCTCGTTTCCGGTTAAGATTTATTATCACAAATCAGATATCATATTCTGTTACGGTATGCAAAAACACCTGGAAAATCTCTCTTGAATAATGATTTTTTACATATTATGGTAAAAAGTTACTCATTTGGAGACAGGGCCTTTTGTCCCCCTTTGGATAGCGGCTGTTTTTTGCGATCTATCCCGGCTGAGGGCTCCTTCTGTTCGGACGGAAGCGTAAAGGACGCGGGGTAAGCGGAGCGCGATTTCTTCCCCGTGGTCGGAACTGTTTCGCCTTTCATGGGCGCAACGCATCGCGCGTAAGGATAAGAATCATGGCTTTTTCAATAGCGCTGGCCGGTAAAGGCGGCACAGGCAAGACTACTGTAGCGGGAATGCTGATAGGCTATTTAATCAAAAAAGGAAAGACGCCGATACTGGCCGTTGACGCGGATTCAAACGCCAACCTCAATGAAGTGCTGGGCTTAAAAATACCCGGAACGCTGGGGCAGGCTCGGGAAGACATGAAAAAGGGCACCGTGCCGGCCGGCATGACCAAGGA
>CAYSMV010000279.1:0-1703 GCA_964432245.1 uncultured Desulfobacterales bacterium | reverse complement strand
GAAACAGTTAAAAAAGAAAAGGATTGGCTTAACGAAATCCGGCAGGGGATACGGGAAGCTTCGGCCGGGGAAAGCCCCTGCAAAGAGGCTCCGGGGGAAGAGAGCGCCGTCATGGCGCGGAGCGCGCGAGTCACGGGATACTCTCCTGAAGAGTTGCGCCGGGCCGTGATCTGGTCGGAGATTCTCGCCCCGCCGGTGGCCTGGCGTGATAACCATGAAAATTTTTGATGTAAGGGCGCTTTTCTGACCCCCAAAAAATGCGGGAGAATGTTTTTAACATTCCTGAATATGCGACAATTGTGATTTCTTTTTCCGCGGGGAACTATGAACAGGCATCAATCACTGGAAATATATCGCCGGGCGGGAGCGGACATCGAATCCTATATCCGGCCGGCCACCTTTCCGCTGGCCGTAAAACTTGTCCGAAAAGAAAACGAGATCCGGCCGGAATTCAAAAGGCCGTCGCAAATATTCGGCCTGCAGAATTTCGTCTGCCAGAATTTTAAAATTTGCCGGGTCTATGGCTGGACCATGGCCGTGACCGAACGGGATATCAACTGCTATCTCGTTCGGAACATTTACCGCTGGGACCCTGTTACCGAAGCCTCCGTGACGGCGGCCCATCAATTCAATCTCGGCCTCTACGCACGAGACATGGAGGCCTCCCGAAAGCTCGAAGACCATCTCTTCCGGCTGGATGAAAATTTTCTCGGCCTGGTCATCTCCCCCTTAAGCCGGACCCGCGTCGTTCCGGACGTGGTTCTTGTCTATTGCCTCCCGGCTCAGGCCATGCGGCTGGTGCAGAGCTACCTGTTTTTGCAGGGCGGGGCCATGACCTTTTCCTCGACCGGCCGCATCGGCTCCTGCCACGAAGGGGTGATAAAACCTCTGGTGACCGGCGAGCCGCAACTGGTGCTGCTGGGAAACGGAGACCGGGTCTGGGGCGGAGCCCAGGATTCGGAGGTGCTTTTTTCCTGCCCGGCCGGGAAACTGGAGGCGCTGATTGACGGCCTGAAACAGACCCATGAAGCGGGGCTGCGCTATCCCGTGCCGTCTTACATGAACTACTCGCCCGGATTTCAGGCCGACTTTGAAAAGAGGGCCATGGAACGGGCCGGCCGCACCATCGTCCGCCCGAAAAATTAAAACATAAGGACGGGCTTCAGCCCGCCGTCAACCCCCAACCGACGCGACAGAAAATTTATGAAAAAACAACCGGCTCTGGCCTTTCTCTACAATGTCCGCCATCACTACCCCGACCCGGACCGTCCGGAAACCATGCTCGAAACCGATTCTGACGACCCGGACACCATCGAAGCCATGACCGCCCACCTGAACGCCTGCGGATTTACCGTTATTCCCATCGAGGCCGACCGCGAAGCATACCTGGAACTTCATGACCGGCAAGACCGGATCGACCTGGTTTTCAACTATTCCATCGGCCTTTACGGCCGGGCCCGCTATGCCCAGATGCCGGCCATGCTGGAGATGCTTCAGCTGCCCTATACCGGATCAGACCCGCTGACCCAGGCCCTGATTCTGGATAAAAACCGCATGCAGCAGGTTCTTTCGGCCTGCGGCGTGCCGACGCCCCCGTCTCAGGTTTTCCAGCGCGGCGACGAACCTTTGCGCGGCGATCTTTCCTTTCCGCTGATCGTCAAGCCCGTGGCCCAGGGGTCATCGGCGGGCATTACCGGCGACAG
>CAYSMV010000278.1:0-3416 GCA_964432245.1 uncultured Desulfobacterales bacterium | reverse complement strand
ACAGTCGCACTGGCGCCATCGGGGTGGTCGCCGTGGTCTGCTGCCTGATGGCCAAGTGGGCCGGTATTTTCAGCCTCGATGAATCCCGTTTTCTGCTTTTGATCCTGATTCCCGCCTATGCCAGGTCCGGTGTTCTGTTCGGGTTCATGTTTCTTGATTACGGCCGGCAGGGGGAGGGAACGGCCAGGGCTTTTTTTGAGAAACGGTTGTCATGGCATGATTTGCGCTGGCTGCTGCTGCCGGCGGCCGGCTCTTTGTTGATCGGCTGGCGGTGTCTGCTGATCAACGGCCTGTTCGCGGCGATCATAACGGCCATGCTTTTGTTTTACAGGCGGAAGATCGGCGGTATTACCGGTGATATGCTGGGCGCCATGATCGAAATTTCCGAAACCGTGCTGTTTCTCGGAGCGGCCGCATGGTAACGCGGCCGGGAAAAATCAGGGTACTATGATCAAAGGACATGGCGGAAACATTTACGACCTGGCTCGGGAACTTGGCTGCGCGCCTTCTGATATTATCGATATGAGCAGCAACGTCAATCCCGTTGGACCGCCGCCGGGACTGATGAATTTTCTGGCGGAAAATCTCGGCCGGGTCGCCGCGCTGCCTGAGGTCGATGCCCGGGAAGCAAGGCGTGCCCTGGCCGGCCGGCACGGGGTTGACCCGGCTTGTTTGCTGGCCGGCAACGGTTCGACCCAGTTTATCTATTGTTTACCGCGGGCCCTGGAAAGCAGGCGGGCGTTGATCCTTGGTCCTGCCTATGCCGATTACGCGGACGCCTGCCGGATGAATAAAGTTCCGTATGAAGTTGTGACAGCGGACGAGGCCGCCGGCTTTATTCATGATCCGGTCCTGGTTTCCGGGGTTGTCGGTAGTTCCGGGGCCGATACGGTTTTTATCTGCAATCCCAACAACCCGACCGGCGTGATGATGGCCGAAGAGACCATAATCGACCTTTGCGCGGCGCATCCCCGGACGCGTTTTATCATTGATGAGGCCTATCTCGGCTTTGCGCCGCGCGGGACTGCAATGAGTTTGATGCGCGGGAACGCTCCGGACAATGCCGTTGTCCTGGACTCCATGTCAAAGCTGTTTCGAATCCCCGGCCTTCGGATCGGATTTGTCTTTGCTTCTTCGCAACTTATAGAGAAAATCGCAGCCTTCAGCCTGCCCTGGAGCGCCAACAGCCTTTCCCAGGCCGCGGTGGTCTGGCTGATGGAAAACAAGACCCTGGTGGACGCATTTATCGATGAAACCGTGGGCCTGCTGGAAAAAGAAAGGGCTTTCTTATCAGACCGTCTGGGGGCCATGTCCGGCATCCGCCTGTTTCCTTCCTTGACCTCGTTTATTCTGGCGGCCCTGAAAAAAGAGGGGCAGGCCGAAGAGGTTTGCCGTTATCTTGGCAGCCATAAAATATTGATCCGGAACTGCGCTAATTTTCACGGGCTTTCATCCCGGCACATCCGGTTTTCTTTGAAAACGCATGCCGACAATATGCGGTTAGTTGAGAAATTACATCATTATTTTATAGATAAGGAGATGAAATAATGAATAATCCGATATTAGATTACTGGAGCGCCCGCCTGGAGGCGGTGAAAAAGAACCTGGAGGCCAATCATTTTGAAGTTTATATCGCGCCGCAGGCCGAGGATGCCAGGCGCCTTATTATCGAGAAACTGATTCCCGGTCTTGCACCGGCCAGCATCTCCTGGGGAGGTTCGCAGACGTTTATGGCTTCCGGGGTGTATGATTTTCTTAAGACCCGAACGGATATAAAAATTCTGGATACCTATGACAAGAATATCTCCCGGGAAGAGAGCCTGGAGCGCCGCCGGCAGGCCCTGCTGACGGACCTTTTTTTTACCGGCGCCAACGCCATCACGGAGAGCGGCAAACTGGTCAACCTGGACATGATCGGCAACCGGGTGGGCGCGCTCACCTTTGGGCCGAAGCATGTCATTATCCTGGCCGGCCGCAATAAGATTGTAGCCGACGTGGATGCCGCCGTGACCAGAATCAAAACTTACACCGCGCCGGCGAACGCCCGCCGGCTGGACAAGAAAACCCCCTGCGCCATAACCTCTTATTGCCAGGATTGCTCCAGTCCGGATCGGATCTGCAATACCTGGGTGATCACGGAAAAATCCTTTCCCGGGGGAAGAATCAAGATCATATTGATTAACGAAGATTTAGGGCTTTGATCGTGTTCACGCTGGCCTGGTTCATGATTCTGGCGGCCTTTATCCTGGATTATATCCTGGGTGATCCGCAATTTTCCTGGCATCCGATCCGGCTGATGGGCAGGGCGGTCATGCGGGCCGAACCGGTTTTCAGGCGATTATCCCTGCCGCTTTTTTTGTCCGGCCTGCTGTTTGCCGTCTGTATGATCGCTTGCGCCTGGGCCGTGGCGGCCCTTGTTCTGCTTCTGGCTTCGACCGTGTCTCCGGTCCTGGCCGCGGTGGTGAATATTATTTTTCTTTATTTCTGCATATCCGCCCGCAGCCTGGAAAAAGAGGCGATCAAGGTCCGGGAAAGCCTGAAACGGAACCGTCTTGAGGAGGCCAGAAACAGCCTGGCCATGATTGTCGGCCGGGATGTCGACCGCCTGGACGAAGCCGGCGTATCCCGGGCCGCGGTGGAGACCGTGGCGGAAAATCTCGTGGACGGCGTCATATCGCCGCTTTTTTTCGCGGTCATCGGCGGCGCGCCGCTGGCCGTGGCTTTTAAGATGATCAGCACCCTGGACTCCATGGTGGGGTACCGGGACGAATATTATGCTTCTTTCGGTAAAGCCGCGGCCAGGATTGACGATGCCGCCAATTTTATTCCCGCCAGAATTTCCGTGTTGATTATATCGCTGGCCGCGTCTATGCTGTTGCAAAACGGCAGATCCAGCCTGAAAACGGCCGTCAGAGAGGGGCGTAAACACGCCAGCCCCAATTCGGGTTATCCGGAGGCGGCTTTCGCTGGCGCGCTGTCCGTTCAACTGGGCGGACCCAATTATTATCAGGGCTGCCTGGTGGAAAAACCATATATTGGTCAGGATCTCGGCAAGGCGCGGCCGCTGCACATAGAAAAAGCCTGCCGCCTGATGATGCTTACTTCCGTCATTTCCATGGCAACGGCCTGCCTGGTGGTTCTGCTCTGACCTGGATGCCCGGAAGTGTTCGGTCGGAATTGACGCCGGACTCAAGGCGTCATCCAATGTGAAAAAACGATTTTTTAAAACTCAGCAGGTAGAGAAACATGAAAAAAACACAGACAAGATTTCTGGTGTCGGCTTTCTTTATTCTGAACATTGTTTTTATCGCTACGCATGTATCGGCAGACGGGACAATTCTGGAAGAAAAGAGCCTGAAACGTTTCGTCGATCCGGTCCTGATGGAAGGGGCGCTGGCGGAGGATGTGGTCGGCAT
>CAYSMV010000277.1:0-1780 GCA_964432245.1 uncultured Desulfobacterales bacterium | reverse complement strand
ATTGAAGTATTTCGAGGATTAAAATTTGAGCACAACGCCGGCATCGGGCCAAAAGGCAATTTTTAGAGGTACCCTTAAGTTAAAAAGTTAAGAACGTCCCCATACCCTATATCCATCCGCGCAGGCGGTAATAAACCATGCCCAGATATTCCCTCAGGGCGATGGTGGTGTTCTCCAGGGCCGCGGCATCCGGCAGAAAATCAAGGGCCGTTCTTTTTTTATACGGATCCACCCGGAAATCCGCCGGGCAGGAGTCGACCGTCATGCCCAGCCTTTCAAAACAGCTCCGGGCCCGGGTCATGTGAAAGGCCGAAGTCACCAGCAGCACGGTCTTTGCATCCGGAAGTATCTCCCGGACATACCAGGCGTTTTCCCTTGTATTACGACTGAAAGATTCCTTAATGAACGCCTGTTCGGGCAAACCCATCTGCCTCAGCAGCGCGGCCATAAGCCGGGATTCGAAGACAGCGCCGGCTTTTCGCTGCCATTGGATGCCGCCGCCGGAAAGCACCATCTTCGGCGCTTTCCCGGCCTGATAAAGAAGGCGGCCCAGGTACAAACGATCAAAGGCCGGGCCGGGTAAAACATTTCTTTCCCCGGTGCGCTGGACGGCCACGCCCCCTCCCAGCACGACAATGGCGTGCGCCCGGGGATAAGCCGCGACTTCCCTTGAATGATAACGGCCCTCCAGAGTGGTCAGCAACCAGTCTGAAAAACATGGGCTGCCGGCCGTCCAGAGCGCCAGCAGACAGGCAAGAATTAAGAAAGCGAGAGTCCGCCGCCGGATATCGGACCACCACAAGCAGACCGCGCAGACCGCCAGGATCACCAGGAACAGGCCCAGCGGCAACAGAAAAACAGGGATAAATTTGGAGAGGATCAGCGCCATTTATAGCCCCCGAAGCGATAACGCCTTTTTACCCGGTTATTGAGCAGGATAAAAACAGCGGCAAAAAAAACGAGTATGCCGATAAGCGGCGGCAGACCGATGACACCGGCCTTCCAGGCCGCCAGCCCGATCAGTAGTTGCGCCAGCCCGTAAGCGGCGGCCACCCGCCAGTGCGCCAGCCCGCCTTCGTTGGCCAGCACCTGATACAGGTGGCGTCGATGGGCCCTGGCCGGATTCTCGCCGTCTTTCAGCCGTTCGCATAACGTCACCAGTTCATCGGCATAAAAAGGAAACAAAAAGCCCGACATCACCAGAAATTCGGCAACAGAAGAAGACCACATGACCACAAGGCAGGCGAAAACAAATCCCAGCAGGATGCTGCCGACATCCCCCAGAAAAACCCGGGCCCGCGGCAGGTTAAACGGCAGAAAGCCGATGCAGGCGCAGACCAGGCAAAAGCACAAGACAATCATGGCGGCATCCTTGCCGGTCGAAATCCCGTAAGCCCCCAGCAAACCAAAGGCCGCCACGCCCGTGATCCCGGCGATGCCGTTGATCCCGTCCATGAAGTTATAGAAATTGGCCGTGCCGACGATGAAAAACAGATAGAAAACCGATAAGGCCAGGCCCCATAGATAACCGGCATAATAAAAATGGTAAACCACGACAAAAAACAAAAAACAAAAGGAGAAAAAAAACTGGGCCAGCAGCCGAACGGCGACGCCGATTTCAAAGCGATCCCCCCAGAAGCTGACCAGGGCCAGGGTCACGGCCGGAATCCACAGCCCCGCCGGAGCGTCATACAGCACCGCACCGATAATAAAAGCGGCCAGCAGGCCGACACCGCCGCCCTTAGGCGTTGCCCGGGCATGCGAGCTGCGTTCGCCGGGC
>CAYSMV010000276.1:0-6701 GCA_964432245.1 uncultured Desulfobacterales bacterium | reverse complement strand
ATACTATATTTTCAGGAGAAACCTCGTCAGGGCGCCTTGACGATTAATCCGGACTTAATGCACTCCGTGCAGACGGTTATTTTTTTTACGCGTCCGTTCTGCAGCACGCGAACTTTCTGGAGATTGGGGTACAATCTTCTTTTTGTCACGTTATGCGCGTGACTGACGTTGTTCCCGACTATGGGTTTCTTCCCGCATATATCACATTTTTTAGACATCTAATTTTTTATCCTTTCAATATTTTGACTTTTTACGAGTCCATCAATACTTCCTGACTAACGAAGTTAAAATTTATACAGGCTATTTCAATGGCAGTAAAGAGTTTTTTTATGTTTCCTAATTTTTTTTATCCTTATTCTCATGCTCGTCTTCGTTAATATGCAGTCGGCATAAAGTAATATATTCCTGAGCGGTTTTGATATCCCCGACATCGGCAAAATTTTCAACCACGTTTTCAAAACGATTAAGCGCGGATTTGTAATGTTTTGATTTAAAATAGAATTTACCCACATAGAGTTCATGCCCGGCCAGGCTTTTTCTACACTCAAGAATGTGTTTCGTCGCTTTTTCCGCATATTCATTACCCGGGAACTGCCGTTGGAGGCGATAAAAGGCTTCCAGGGCGTTCTTGGCCGGAGCCTGATCTCTATCAATGGTGTTTAGACGGTTGTAGTGGCAAAGACCGATGCGGTAGACAACAAAGGGGATCGCCTCATTACGGGGGTGCAGCCTTTCGAATTCTTCGTAAGCGATCGCCGCTTCATCGAAGCTTTTCATTTTATAATTAGCGTCGGCTATTTTCAGATCAGCCAGCAGGGCGTATTGGCTGAAGGGGTACCAGTCCCGCAGTTTTTCAAAAGACTCAATGGATTTAAGATAGCGCTTTTTTTCAAAAGCCTTCATGCCCTCCTCGGCAAGCTGGTCGGCTGTTTTCTCCTTTTTTACGTTGGCGGCACACCCTGCCGCTGCCAGGCAGGCCACAAGGATGCCGATGAGGATGAGCGATTGTCGTCGTTTCATGAGTGAATTTTTATTTTCCAGCGCACTATTACCCGCAATAAGATTTCAACGGCTTTGAGGGGGAATCTCTCTATATACGGACTTTGACCCTGTCGTAGTTTCCCCATATGCAATTTGGCGAGTGATGTCAATATCAAAATCATTCCGGCTGAACTCTATCATTATCCGATTTGCCGGGATCAGCCTGACCGGTATCGGTTACGATAAAAGAGACGATTCGGTTTGATTTCATGTCTTTTACGGTTACCTTGAAAGCGTCGATGATAATTGTCTCGCCGGACTCCGGAATTTTTCCGATTTTCCAGAGTACATACCCGGAGAAGGTATCATACTCCCTGGAAGCGGGGATATGCATGGGAATTTTTTCGTTCACTTCTTCGATGTCCGACTTTCCCAATACCAGCCATTGAAATTTGTTTATCTTTACGATGTGGGGTTCGTATTTATCCGTTTCGTCGACGATATCACCGACAAGCTCTTCCAGCACGTCTTCCAGTGTAATCAGTCCGGCTACATCGCCGTGCTCATTAATAACGATGGCCATATGATTTTTTCTGTTCTTGAACTGCTTTAAGAGGCCATTTAATTTTTTGGATTCCGGTATGAAATATGGTTTGCTCATGATTTTCCGGATATTGATGGATTCACTCGAACCGGCATATTGTCTGAAGATATCTTTGATATTGATGATGCCGACAATGTTTCTGATGTTGTTTTCATAGACCGGAATACGGGTAAAACCGGACTTGATGACGGTAGCCAGGGACAGGGCCTTGTCCGCGTCAATAGCGAACATGTCCGTGGCCGGCGTCATTATTTCCGAGGCGCTGGTGTCGTCCAGCTTGAAGATATTATGGATGAACTCTTTTTCTTCGCCGTTGATCTCCCCCTCCTCTTCGGTAACTTCGATGATTGTTTTCAGCTCATCTTCGGTTATTACCGGCGGCGGCTTGATTTTACCTGTAATCTTGGGGATGAAATTCAGGAGGATGATAACCGGGTAAAAAATAAATGATAACCAGTATAAGGGGTAGATAACGATTCTGGCGATCATGATATTGTTTTTGGCGGCTAATGATTTGGGGATGATCTCTCCAAAAATCAGGACTAAGAAAGTCATGATGCCGGTGGCTATGCCGACGGCATTATTAGAAAAAATTTTTATGGCAATGGCCGTGGCCAGTGCCGAAGCCCAGATATTTACCAGGTTGTTGCCGATGAGAATGGTGGCCAGAAGATGTTGGGGATTGTCCTTCATTTTTTTTATCAACAGATCAAACCGGTTTTTCTTTTTGGCGAGAAATCTGGCTTTAGACCTGCTGATGGAAAAGAGAGCCGTCTCAGATGAAGAAAAAAAACCAGACAAAAACAGCAATATCACCAGGATCGCGATTTGCAAACTCATGATCCGCCACTCCCTGATGTAGAGGGGACCGACGGTCCAGGTTTATCGCTGTCCGGTGATGCTTTTTTTTTCTTTTTTCTGGTCATTGTTTTTTAAAAAACGCGGCCCTGAAAGTCCGCCGTTTATATGGCGGGCCGGTTATTTTTTACAGGTCTTGATGCCCAGCACCGTATACAGCGGGCAATAGCCGGTAATGGCGGACATGAGAAAAGCGCCGCTTACGATAAGCAGCAAAGCCCAGTAACCCGGCAGCATGTTCAGGAAAAAGAGAACAATAATGACGATGACAATCGCCAACCGTACGATTCTGTCTAAAACTCCTTCGTTAACCTGCATTTCATATCCCCCTCTGATAAGAAATAAGCGCCGTCAGGCGCGATGTGCCGGATCCTGTTTTATGTCCGGATGCTCACCTGTTTTTTAAGACTATAAGGCCGAACGGCTTAATAATCAAGGGAAAATCTCATTCGCCGTCAATGGCATTTTCGCGGGAAGATTATTAAATCATTGTTTTAATAAGAAAAAATAAAATCATCAGGCAGTACGCGAGTTTTAAGGCAATGCCGAAAAAATTGCCGATAAACACCCCCCAGCCGACGCGCAGGGCCTGACGCGTGTTTTTACCCACGGCGATTTCACAGACAACGGCGCCGATCAGCGCGCCGATGAAAATTCCCCACGGCGGGAACCAGAAGATGCCGATGATCATGCCGATCACTGACCCCCAGACCCCGGGTTTTGAGGCGCCATATCTTCTGGCGCCGGCCGCGGAAACGACGTAATCAAGGAGCGTCATCAATATGGCGATACCCGCCATGACCAGCAGAAAGGTCAGGGAAAAGGCTTGCCACTCTTTGGCGAGATTCAGGATGACCAGGGAGAGAAAACTAACCAGTGGCCCGGGGATAAACGGCAGAACACACCCGGCGATGCCGACCAGAGTAGTCAAAAAACTTATAACAATCAAGCATATAGAGAACACGATGGCCTTACGATTTTTTTGTCCCAATGGTTTAATGAACAGGAAACGGCTATTGTGGAGGCCCTCAACCGGCAACTGTCTTGATGGCGTTTTTTGCCTGTTTCGCTTCCGCCATAAGTCGCTCGAACAGTTCTTTTACCGTCGGGATATCATGAATCAATCCCACCCCCTGGCCGCAGAAAAGTACCCCCATATTTACATCGCCGAAGGCATACATCTGCCTGGCCTTCTCACCCGCCACCATGCTGAACGCATCATCGGAATCGCCGCCTTCTTTTACAATGGTTTCGCATTTTTGGGCGGCGGTATTGG
Source organism: uncultured Desulfobacterales bacterium (assembly GCA_964432245.1). GTDB lineage: Bacteria > Desulfobacterota > Desulfobacteria > Desulfobacterales > Desulfosudaceae > JBFMDX01. The sequence continues at coordinate 2,982 of CAYSMV010000276.1, read as the reverse complement.
TCCAGACCCGGAAACCCATGCCGATAGACTTCAGGATCAGCATGGTATCCAGTTCACCGGCATTCAGCAGGGCTTGTTTCAGATTGTCATGAATGGGGCATTCTCTGGTGGCCAGCATTCGGGTGCCCATAATAACGCCCTGGGCGCCGAGCGCCAGTATCGCCAGAACCCCCCGGCCGTCGGAGACGCCGCCGCCGCCGATGACCGGGACGTTAACGGCGTCAACCACGGCCGGAACCAGAACCAGGGTAGAGATGTCAAAATTTCCGGTGGCGCCGCCGTTTTCATAACCTACCGTGGCAATAATATCCGCACCCAGGTCCCTGGCCTTTCTGGCGTAACGGACGCCGGCGCATTTGTGTATCCACGTCATGCCGGCCTTCTTAAAACGGTCACGCAGTTTTTCAGGCGCCGAACGGCCGGATGTTTCGACGATGTTGACGCCTTTCTCGATCATGACATCAACATAAATATCGTTGTCAATATTCGTCATGGCCGGGGACAGGTTGATGTTCACGGCAAATGGTTTATCCGTAATCTGCCGAATGCGGTCAATGGCGGCTGAGAAATCATCTTTTGATGTATAGATGGTCGAGGCCAGAATACCCAACCCTCCCGCTTCGCCGACAGCGGCGACATAATCCGCGTTGGAGATCGACATCATGGTCCCGCTCACCAGCGGGTACTTTATGCCCAGCATTTCAGTGATTCCGGCTTTTATCATGTCCGCTTTCCTCCTCCTCGATTTTCCCCGGGGTTTATTCGCTATGATAGCAGGAATCCGGAGTTTTTCTATTGCAGAACATTATCGACCAAAAAAATATTTCAGCGATCATGTGAAAAAAATACCTTTCTGGCTTCAAAACAGATTCAGGCGCCATCCATAATAAATGGATGGGTACTTCTAAATAACAAAACTATATATTTTTATAGAACTGATCCTGAAAGTGGCCAAGAGAAACGCTACCGCATAATCACTTAACCATATAACCATATAACCACTGTTATCTACAGGTTTGGTTCCGGGCCGTGCCCGGTTGGGTCGCTGATTAAAAATTATGCAATTAATGATTTTTTTTATGCTATCAGCCGGCGACTGTCTTGATGGCGTTTTTTGCCTGCTCCGCTTCGGCCATGAGCCGCTCGAACAGTTCCTCTACCGTCGGAATATCATGAACCAGTCCCACTCCCTGGCCGCAGGAGATCACGCCCAGGTCGATATCGCCGCCGGCATACATCTGTCTGGCCTTGTCGCCCGCCACGACGTTTAATACCTCCTGGAAGCTCCCGCCTTCATTTTCAATGGCCGCGCATTTTCTGGCGGCGGCATTGGCCCAGACCCGGTGCGTGGCGCCGATGGAGCGCATGATCAGCATGGTATCCAGTTCGCTGGCTGAAAGCAGCGTCTGTTTCAGATTATCGTGAATGGGACATTCTCTGGTGGCCAGCATCCGGGTACCCATTATAACCGCTTCGGCGCCGAGCGCCAGAACTGCCAGAACGCCCCGGCCGTCCGACACGCCACCGCCTCCGATGACCGGGACGTCAACGGCGTCAACCACGGCCGGGACCAGCGCCAGGGTGCCGATATCCAGCTTGCCGGTGGCGCCGCCGTTTTCGTAACCGACAACGGTAATGATATCCGCTCCCAGGCTTACGGCTTTCTTGGCGTAGCGGACGCCGACGCATTTGTGGATCCAGGTCATGCCGGCTTGTTTAAATCGGCCGCAAAGCTCTTCGGGCGCCGAATGCCCGGATGTTTCCACGATGGTGACGCCTTTTTCAACCAGGACATCGATGTAAATATTGTTGTCAATGGCGGTCATGGCCGGGAAAAGGTTAATATTCACCGCAAAGGGTTTGTCGGTGGCCTGCTGAATGCGGTCAATGGCCGCGGAAAAATCCTCTCTTGACCTGTAGATGGCCGAGGCCAGGACGCCCAGGCCTCCGGCATTGGCGATGGCGGCGACAAAATCCGCGTCGGTAATCGACATCATGGTTCCGCCCACCAGCGGGTATTCTATGCCCAGCATTTCGGTGATTCTGGTCTTAATCATGTTCGTCTCCTTACAGGGCCGTCAAGTCCGGAAACGGTCATCCGGAAATCAGGGTTTTTAGAAATTGAGGTCGCCGAGCCCGGTTATCTTGACATATGCAGTAGTTCTATTTCATACTTAGCTAGTTTTGCAAACATAAAAATAAACAGGGGCTGTCAATGAATTTTTCAGATGCCGCGTCATGGATACGCGGAAAATGCGGTCACCGACGCGTGGCCTTATTTTTCGGCCTGCTGTTTGTCGTATCTCAGGGAGTTATTTATTATACTATTCGTGATCTGCCGCCGGAGAAGCTGGTCGTACTCCAGACCACGTTTTCAAAGATGAAGTTTCTATCCATCATCGGTGCCTGGAAACTTGCCGGCGTGCTGCCCCAATTCACGGCCCATTTTTATTTTGATTTTTTTCATCCGGTCTGGTACGGCATTTTCCTGGCTTCATTGATGGCGCTGGCATTGAACGCCAATGAAGTGTCAAGGCGGCTCGACGGTTTGCTCTTTATTCCGTTTGCGGCGGCGGCGCTGGACCTGGTTGAAAATATTGTTCACGTCATGCTGCTGTCCGATATCAGGACGGTTACCGACGCCAAGATTTTTATCGGCGCTTCGGCGGCCTGCCTGAAATGGGCTTTGGCCGGTATCGGGGTGTTGATCGTCGTTATCCTGGCGGTCCGGTGGGCGTTTGGCCGTTTATCCGGTAAAGGAGCCGGGCGCTGATCTGGCTTTTTTTGCTTTTGTCTTTGTGCCCGTCGTCTTTACCCGGCCGCGCCGCAACGGCAGTGTAACGGGGATGTTCATGCTTTGATGCGTTTTCAGGTGAGGCGCTCGGGCAAAAGGAGGGTCGGATGATAGAAGTAACGATACCCGGTTATAAGACATTAAGACTGGACCATCTGGTGATGGACTATAACGGCACCATGGCCTGT
>CAYSMV010000275.1:0-1875 GCA_964432245.1 uncultured Desulfobacterales bacterium | reverse complement strand
CCCACCCGGACCGGCTTGTCCTGGATTACGATTTTCCTCTTTCTAACGGATTGACGAGCCCGGCCGTCCCCCTGCCGGCGATCATCGCCCTGGCCGCCTTAGTAGCCGCGGCTCTTTTCACGGCCCGGAAAAACCGCCTGCCGGCGTTTGCCATTCTCTGGTTTCTGGGCAACCTGGCCATCGAATCTTCGGTCATCGGTCTGGCTTTGATTTTCGAACACCGGACATACCTGCCGTCGATTTTTCCGGTCATATTCGGCTCGGCTCTGCTGGTGCGGTTCAGCAGGTCAAAACGCGCCATGATTATCCTGTTCTGCGTCATTATCGGCGTCGGCGGGATATGGACCCGGCAGCGCAATTACACCTGGCAAGACAATGCCGCCCTCTGGCAAGACAGCGTCGACAAGTCGCCGGCCAACCCCAGGCCCTGCTATAACCTTGCCCTTGCCCTGGACCAAAAAGGCGATTACCTTGCGGCCATCCGGTTTTTCCGCAAAAGCCTGGACTTAATCAAAGCCCGTCCGGGAAACGAACATCTAAAAATCGCCGATATCAACAACGGTCTGGGGACAGCCTTTCTGGAGACAGGGCTTTACCGGGAAGCCCGGGAACATTTTCAGACGGCTTTGCGGATACTGACAGAAATGCCCGATGTCGGCCCTTTATATATCGCCGAAGTTCAAAACAACCTGGGGATGGCTTTTTTAAAATCACAAAATACCGGGCAGGCCCTGGTCCATATCCGGAAAGCCATGACCGTCCGGCTCAAGATCAGCGGGCCGGACAGCCTTGAGCTGGCCGGCTCGCTTAATAATCTGGGACTGATTCACAGCCAGCAAAACGAGTATGCGCAAGCCGCGACCTGTTTTCAGCGGGCGCTGGCCATATTCCGCGAAAAACTTGGGGTGGAAGCCGCCAAAACGGCCACCGCCTACAACAACCTCGGCATGGCGGAGCAGCACCTTCAAAACCCCGTGAAGGCGCTCGAATATTTCGGACAGGCCCTGGCAATTCGATCCAAAACAGCGGGACCGATGCATCCGGAAACCGCCGAAACCTGGAACAACCTCGGCGTGGTTTACCGCTCCATGGGTAATAACCGCCTGGCCGCAACCTGTTACCGACGGGCGCTGGCCATATTCCGTGACAAACTCGGCGACGATCATCCCTCCACCAGGGCGGCCAGGGATAATTTATTCAAACTGCAAAAGTCCATGGACGCGACGCCATAAGGGGTTATGACGAAAAAGAACTTTTTACAACAGTATTGAATAAAAAACAGGATAACATCATGATCAAACGGGTCCGGACTTTATCGGGAGCGATACTGGTACTGCTGACGCTGGCCGCGGCCGGATGGGTTCTGTATGTTCCGGCGCTTGACGCCCCGTTCGTGTTTGACGATATCCCCCAGATTCTGGAAAACCCGCATATCCGGCTGACCAGTTATTCCCCTGATATTCCCGCGAGGTTATTCAAATGCCGCAATCCCAATCGCGTCCTGTCCTATGCCACGCTTGCCGTTAGCTATTATCTTCATCAATATAATGAGACCGGATACCGTATCTTCAATATCACAATCCACATCCTCACAACCTGCCTCGTCTTCATGACCGCCCGGCTGACTTTCGGCCTGCTCGGCGGCAGAAGCGCCTGGCCGCCGTTTCTGGCGGCTGCCCTGTGGCTGGCCAACCCGGTTCATACCCAGTCGGTTACCTATATCGTCCAGCGCATGAACGCCCTGTCGGCCATGTTCGTGCTGCTGGCCCTGTGCTGTTACATTCAGGCCCGCCTGACGCGGATAAACGGAGGAACCGGCCTTAAAACAGTTTTTCTTTTTGCCGGCGCCGGCCTTTCCGGAGTTTTCGGCCTGCT
>CAYSMV010000274.1:0-3291 GCA_964432245.1 uncultured Desulfobacterales bacterium | reverse complement strand
TGATTGGAAAAAACGGACGCCTGATCGCCATGAAAGGAAAAGATGCGACAGACGAGATAAGCGGCCTGAACGATCTGGAACTTCCCGTCAACGAAGGGCTGGTCCGTGTGCCGGACATGTTTTCGATCAACGTGTATCCCTACGATCTTCCCCCTCCCGGCGATCGGCGCACGCTGGTCATCATGACCGCCAGATAATCCGTTTTTTTGTAATCTCGAATTGACCGGTCTTTATTTTCCGGGTATTTTGTGACAAAAAAAAAGAGTCGGCTGATACGACAGGTTTTGTAAAACGATAATTTTTTTGAAGAATGACGACAAACATGAAAATTGATGACCGCTGTCCATGCGGACAAATCGACGTCTCTTACGTTAACCGGGAAGTGTTGCTGTGCGGATGGGTCGACGCCCTGCGGGATCATGGCGGACTGCTTTTCATCCACCTGAGAGATATCAGCGGCATCGTCCAGGTGGTGTTCGACCCGGAATCAACGGGTCAGGCCGTGTGCCGGCTGGCCGCGACCCTGAAAAGCGAATTCTGCGTGCGGGTTGCCGGCCGGGTGGTACGCCGGGCCGAAGGAACGGAAAATCCGCACATCTCAACGGGCGCCGTGGAGATAACGGCTTTTGACCTGACCGTCCTGAGCACCTCCAGGACCCCGCCCTTTTCCGTTTCGGAAAAATCCATGCTGGCCGGGATCGCGCTTCAGCGAAACGAACCCGTCTCGGAAGACCTGAGACTTCAGTACCGCTATCTCGACCTGCGCCGGCCGTCCATGCAGGATAATCTTATCAAGCGGCACGCCATCAATAAGACCATTCGGAATTTTCTGGATGAGCAGGGGTTTCTCGAAATCGAGACCCCCATGCTGACCCGGAGTACGCCCGAAGGCGCCCGGGATTACATCGTGCCCAGCCGGCACTATCCCAAGACTTTCTATGCGCTGCCCCAGTCGCCGCAACTGTTCAAGCAGCTTCTGATGGTCGGCGGGATGGAGCGGTATTACCAGATTGCCCGCTGTTTCCGGGACGAGGACCTGCGCCCCAACCGCCAGCCGGAATTCACCCAGCTTGATTTGGAGGCGTCGTTTATTGACGAAGAATTCATCTACCGCCTTTTCGAAGAGATGGCGACGCGGATATTCGCCGTGGGCGGCATCGATCTGCCCCGGCCTTTTCCACGGCTGACCTGGACCGAGGCCATGAACGCCTACGGCAGCGACCGGCCTGACCTGCGCTTTGACATGACCTTTATCGATGCCACGGACATCTTTGCAAAAACCGGCTACGCGATATTCCGGCAAATCCTGGCGCAGGGCGGGCATATCAAAGGCATCAACGTCCGGGGGCAATCCGATAGTTTAAGCAAAAATGTTCTGCAAAACGAATACGCCAAAGAAATCGTTCCCGGTTTCGGCGCCAAAGGCATGACCTGGATGCGGGTCACGGAAACCGGGCTGGAGAGCAATATCGTTCAGTTTTTCAGCGAACAGGAAAAGGCTGAAATCCTTAAGCGCTTTGACGCCCGCGACTCCGATGTCATCCTGATGATCGCCGACCCTTCCTGGAACCTGGTCTGTTCCGCGCTGGGACAACTCAGGCTGCACCTGGCCGGCCGCCTCGGCCTGATTCCGGCGGACGTTTATCGACCGCTGTGGGTGACGGATTTTCCCCTGTTCGAAGCCGCGGAAGACTGGGTGACCTCCGCCCACCATCCTTTTACCATGCCCGACCAGACGGATTTTGATCCCGCTGATATCGAAGGTCTGCTGGCATTGAAGTCCCGGGCCTATGACCTGGTCGTCAACGGCGAGGAACTGGGCGGCGGCAGCATTCGTATTAATGACAGCCGATTGCAGAAAAAAATATTCAAGGCCCTGGGGCTGGACGATAACGACGTCAATGAAAAATTCGGATTTTTTCTGCGGGCGCTGGAATACGGAGCGCCGCCCCACGGCGGCATGGCCCTGGGGCTGGACCGGACCACGGCCATGATCCTCGGCGCTTCGTCCATCCGGGAAGTCATCGCCTTTCCCAAGAATCGCAGCGCCTTCTGCCCGCTGACCCATGCCCCGGCCCTGGTTTCACCGGAACAACTGGCCGAACTCGGGCTGCTGGACATGGGCGGGCCCGTCCTGCTGCCGGGAGCGCGGGATCAGCAGGACCCGATCGCCGCTCTCTCCTGGATGGCGCGCATCGGCGTCGCCGACCATGAGCGAAAGACGATTCAAACGGCTCTTGACCAGGCCGGCAATCTGGCCGGGCAGATCAACCAGCATGTTCATCAAAGTAAAGAGGCGCCCGACGAGCCGCTCTTTTCCGTTACACCGGCCGCCAACCGGTTTCGCGCCGGAAATACCGCCCGGGTCTGCGAGCCGGCGGAAAACGGCGATCTCTTCAAGAACGCGCCCGCGGTCAAGGACGGATACTTCAAGGTGGCGTCAATCTTAGAATAAGGAAAAAACATAACCATGTATGACGAACTGTTCGCGTTTCGTCCCGATCCTTCCACGCCGGAACTCCCCGACGGTCCCCTGGCCGGCATGCCCGTCATCATCCGGCCGGATATTTCCATGACCGGCTGGCTGACGGACGCCGGTTCAAAGGCTCTTAAAGGTTTTCAGGCCATTACCGACGCCACGGTCGCGGCGCGGTTAAAAGCTGCCGGCGCCGCTTTTACCGGCAGCGCCCGCATGGCCGAGCTGGGTTTCGGCCTCAATGGCGACACCATGGCCAGGGCGCTTTCCGTTAACCTGGCCCGGGCCGGGCTGATGACCGACATCATGGGCGAATGCCGGATGGCGGCCTGCTCTATCGGCTGGGGCGGATTCAAGCCCTCTTACGGCCTGGTGTCGCGATACGGCCTGGTGAGCCTGGTGCCGTCCATGGAAAGCGTCGGCATTCTGGCCGAAAATCCGAGCGTGATCGCCGGTCTCCTGGCCGTCATGGCCGGACCGGATGAGAATGATTTTTCCATGGCCGTTGCCGCGAACGGCGCCCTGCCTGGATTAACGGAACTGACGCCGGACAGCAGACGACCGGCCCGGATCGGAGCGCCAAAACAGGGGCTGAACTTTTCCGCCCCGTCTGCGGAAAAGGCTTTGGCCGCCGCCCTGGATAAGCTGGCCAAAACCGGCTTTGAGATTCTTGAAGTCGATTTGCCGGACTTTGAGCTTTTTCCCACGGTCCATCAGGTCATCGCCGCGGTGGAAGCTTCTTCGGCTACCGGCCGGTACGACGGCGTCCGCTTCGGGTTCCGCGCGGAAACCGCCCGCAACTGGAACGAAATGTA
>CAYSMV010000273.1:0-2432 GCA_964432245.1 uncultured Desulfobacterales bacterium | reverse complement strand
GTCATAGGCCGCCCAGTGAGGACCGGGCAGTATTTCAACCCTGTCAATCAGAAAGGCCGGCATCAGGGCGTAGTCCACGATATGGGCGCCCTTGCGGCCCCCGGTCTTCTGAACGGTCAGTCCGTCAATGGCGGTGACAAACCGGGTGCTGGAAAATCCGCGCATGGTAATGGTGTCTTCATCCGGCGTCAGGTCGGTGTTGCCGCGGAAATCGATAATAGCCTGGGTATCCAGCAGGTCCAGCACACTGGTCTTGTCGCCAATGGCGTCGAATTTATCCATGTCAATGACCGTTCCCGTCGGACCGGTTTCTAAATCTCCCTCCTCTCCTTCGGCGCTGATCACCACCTCGCCCAGTTGCCTGACATCCTGCGAAGGTTCATCGGCAAATACCGGGGTATTCGGCAAGCATAACAGCAGAAAAACACAAACAGCTTGAAAACCGGTAAAGAATCTTCTCATTCAAGCCTCCTCGTGATACACTTTTACTGTTGTTCCTTGATGAAAAATGAAACGGCCTCAACGCTCTTCTCCCTCTTCCCTCTTTTCCGCAAAAAAAAAAGCCAAAAAGGCTGCTATCCAACCTTCTTGGCTTAATTGACAACTGAAATAAAGAAAACAACTTAATCGTGAAACATCAGATCCGCAATTTCATATCGCGAATTAATTTTTTTTTCATATCGAACAGGCGGGATATTGTCAAGGGAATAAATTGCTCCTGTAAAATAATGATTGACTCCATGAAAATTTTGAAATAAAGTTTCAAACACTGTTTTTGTATTTGATATAAACAGTATATCGATAATAGTGCCAATCCCGGAAGCTTTTTCAACCATTAAAACATACACCGCAACAACCTTTGGAGGCCTTTAATAGAATTTTCAGACAAGATATATAACCAGCACGCTCTTGTTTTCGATTAACAGGACTGATGGTGAGACATGGTTTAAACGCTATGTTGAAACCGTCTCAATTTTAAGTGGGGCATAATTAAAAGGAGATTACTTATGAAAAAACTAGGCATTCTTGTAACTTTAATTGGTGTGCTGATGTTGTTCGGTTGTGCCGGCCCTTACAGCCACGGTTTTATCGTATCTGAATTTGACGCTCCGATGTGTTCCCCCGATGAAGCCACTGGCCTGGATATCGGCGCAAAAGTCGGTAAAGCCCAGATGGTCAACTATCTCGGCTGGATCGCGACCGGTGACGCCAGCATTACGGCGGCCGCGAAAAATGGTAAGATCTCAAAGGTAAAAACAGTGGATTATCATTATGACACGATATTGGGTATTGTTAACAAAACAACAACCATAGTGACTGGTGATTAGTCAAAATTTTTTTGCCCTGCTTAAAAAAAGAAAAAGAGTCAACGCTTTTTATTATGAGCGTTGACTCTTTTTTTATTGGTGGTTCGCCATGGCCGGAATAGATTGAAGGCCGAGCACTATTCTTCAAGATCTCTATTATATCCAGCTGGGGTTTGCCGGTGATAAGCCTTATCGGGGAAAATGATATCCAACGGAAAAACAAACATGCTCTCCCCCGGCGTCCAGATGCCTGTCGAACAAATCCATATTTGCCCTTGACCGCTTCCATTCCAGGTCCAGATGCCAGTATTCCGAAATCGCGAAACAGGCGCCCGCGCTGTACCAGCAGCCTATGGCCCCGTCATATTCACTATCATAGGATATATCCGCATACATGCTGATGCTGTATAAACCGCCGGCCAGAAATGGTTTTACAAAGGGATGATCCTCAAAAATTTTTTTGATGCCGATATACGTCTCGGAACAATAAATATGCGTATCCCTGCGTTCCGACAATTCATGAGAAATATCCGACTTGTCTGAATTGCCGTAAGAAAGAAAATAGGCCGCAACGATACTGACGGGCCAGTTTTCTTTTTTGGCGTCACAGGTCACGCCGGCTTCAACTCTTTTGTCCAGATCAAATGCTTTGGAAAAATCATCATCGGTTAATAACAGGCCACTCGTAAAACTGAAATTACCGTGCAGTTCTCCGGCCTGTCCCAAAATCGGAAAAACCGAAAAAATCATGACGAAAATTAATGTTAATGAACTTTTCATCGCTATGTGCTAAAAAAACTTGGACTATTTTCCAAAGCAAAAAAGCGCTGCCGACTGCCGAAAAAAAGTTGCAAACCTATATTTTTATTTTATGCCCAGCGCAGCCGGCGACGACGCCGGCAGGAAATTTTGATTTGAACGGGTAAGGCCAAAAAAAGGACTCGGCCGTGATCGAATACATCAAGGCAAATGAAGCTCTCCTCTGGTGGCTGACCGCCATATCCATATTGACGTTCGCGGGCAGCCTGATCGTCGTTCCCTGGCTGATTGTAAGCCTGCCCGCCGACTATTTTTCTCACCAATCCCGACGTAACGCCCGGCCGGAAAAAACACGTTCCGTCGCCG
>CAYSMV010000272.1:0-3233 GCA_964432245.1 uncultured Desulfobacterales bacterium | reverse complement strand
GGAAAGAGATGACAAAAGAAGAAAAGGTTCTCGATTGTTTCGTGGCTTTTTTTAAGAAACAGTTGGGCCTTCGCCGCAGAGCCGGAGCGGACATTTCTTTTCTGGAAGCCAACCGCTTTAATCCCAGGGTAAAAACCTATAACGTTAAAGTAAAGGTTGGTATGAATGATTGGCGGGCCCGAAGATTTACCGTAGGGCCTATCGGAGAGAATACAGGTTCTAAGAGCGACTGTTTTTTTGTTATTTATGACGATAAAATTGTTGTCAAGATTCCGCCCATCCCCATAACCAATTTTGATGATTATGTAAAAAGCATGGCAAAGGAGCGGCGGATTGTTGAAAAATTGAGCCCGCGGGAATGCATTATCCCCAGTCTTGGCGTTATTCTCAGTAAATACCAGCCTTTTTTAGATGATGTCAACGCTTCTGAAGAGGAGGTCACTGAAAAAAAATGTGAGGAGTGGCTGAGGGAAAATTCGGATATTCAGGAATATTTCATGATTGATGGCGGGTTTGTGTTTTTCATGGATCTTGCCAGATATGTTTTTTTGGCGGATGCGTTGTCATTGTTTCACGGCGCGGAGATAGGCGTCCAGGAAGAGATTATTAAGGACCCGACCATTCTTGATGATTTTGAAAAGTTTGAAGGCCGGTATGGTTTGGAAAACGCGCAGATCGGCATGGATCTCAAAAGCGTTTATGCCGAATTTGAAGAGCGGTTGCGAAAAATGATGATTCAGTCCGGCGCCTCGCCTTCATTGCTGTTGTACAAGACACAGGAATGGTTTTTTATTCATCTGGCCGGTCAGGAGATCAAAAAAGATGAAAAGGATTTGAACGAGGAGCTTGTCAGAAAGCTCAACGCTCTGCTGAAAGAGATTATTGATAAGAATCAGGATGTAGTTGATGAATACAGGCAAATGGTTAGAGAATCGCTCCAGACGGTCTCTTTTTCGCAGCATAAAATGTATATGCAGGGGGTTGTCGCCAATTCTCTTGAATTGCTATCTTGGTTGAAACATAAGGGAGTGGCCATACGAGACATTAAACCCGACAACCTGCTGGTCGCCGGTGATCCCGAAAGGTATCCCTTTTTTTTGTCCGCCCCGGAAACGTATAAGATCGGATTGATTGATGTCGAAACCGCCGTCGATTTTAAGCCTGGGGACGGCAGGATCAATCAGCCGCAGCTGGGCGGCACGCCTTTTTACGCTACACCGTTGAACATGTTTTCCAACAAAGTGCTTCTAGCGGTTTTCGGTGATTTGCCCAGAGTTCTTTTTCTCCAGGACTGGTTCGCGACGTTGGCCATGATTTACGGGATTGTTATTAACGATTATCTGTTCGGCCGGACGGCAAAAAAACTGGTTATAATGACCCGAAATATCCAAAAGGCTTTAAAAACCAGGCAACCACCGGAAGAGATATTTAAAGCGGCCAATAATACTTTCTGGGCCAGCGCCGATAAAGAATTTTCTGAAAACATGAAAAAAAACGAGGATCGATTAAGAAGCATTCAGATGCTTATGTTTGATAATGTTAGGGAGATGTTTGTCGAGGAGTTGACGAAAGAGAACAAACGAACGGATAAAACCATTAAACATTTAATCGTTCAACAGACATTATTTAAAAGTCAACAGAATCAGGAACAGCTCTACCGCGCTTCTCCGGAACGAATCAGAGAGATCGTCAACAAGGTTAAGGACACCCCCGGCATTGGCGGCCGTTCGTTGGCTCAGCTCCGGCGCATGGGGCAGCTGAAGCAACGCTCTCTACATTACGATGAAGTTATCGGTACTATCCAGCTTGGTGACAGCAGCCTTTCCGTGTACTATCTGCTGGAGATCATGTTTAACCTGTTCCGTGATTTTATCGACCACAGGTGCGGTATCAGCGCCGCAGGCGTCAAGCCATCCTGAAACGGTTCCACTCCGCTTAACCCCTTGCCCCCTCCCGGAAGCATCGACCTGACTGGAAACAATACCAGTGCGTTACCCTGTCTCACCGCTACCGGGCGGGAGATGGGCTTTTTTATTTATTCGATAATACCATTTCCCGTGAAGATTCTGATACCACCACGCAAACCGGATGGGCGCCGGCAGTTCGGGGATCCAGAAACGATCCGGAATTTTTTCAGAGGGTGACTGCTTTCCGGGCTCGATATCGGCCATTATATAGCCTTCACCGTCGGCCCGTGTCATTCTCGCCAGCGCGGTTCCGGCGGCGTCAACGATCTGGGTCTCACCCAGAAAAAAGGAGTCATAGGGGAATCCGGGAAGCAACGGCGTCTTTGCCTTGAAATTTCCCGCGTGCGCCGCATGGATTACCGGACAACCCAGCAGGCGGGCGAACCGCGCCGGCGTGTTTCGCATTATTTCTATATTCTTATCACGCAGCGATTCCGGGAAACCAGGCAGGTGTTTCCCCGGCAGAGACCACCAGCAGGATCCCCCGACCACCAAATCGACCCGATCAAACAGCCGCCGGGCCGTCCTGGTTCTGACAAATTCCCAGCACAGGGCCGCGCCGACATTTCCGGCCGGGGTATGGAACACGCCGTCGTCGGTTCCGCCCCGGTAGTAGCAGTTTTCCCACATGGTAGGCTGATCCTTGCGGTGTCGGAAGACCTGTCCGTCCGGAAACGCCAGTGCAAATGTGTTGTAAGCGTGGCTGCCGCTGGCTTCGATAAAAGAGCCCCCGATGATTCCGTCACAGGCCGCGGCAAGTTCGCAGAGCATTCGCAAGGCTGGTCCGTCCGGCACTGCGGCGACTGTTTTCATGACCGGATGAAACCCCATGGCCGAGGTAAAAAACTCAGGCAGAATAACCATTTGAGCGCCTTGCGCCAAGGCTGCTTCGGCCAGCCGCCGGGCGGACTGAAGGTTTTTTTTCACATCTCCCAGCGTCGCGGTCATCTGAACGGCTGCCACCCGCATTGAGCCGATACCTTTTATGGGTTTATTACTACCTGATAATTTGTACTATTTTTCAGCCGCTATTGTCCAAAACAAATGGGAAAAAGTTAAAGGTTTTATGGTTTTAAAGTTTTAGGCGCCCGGGCTCTTGATAGGGCAAGTTTGTTCTATTAATATGAATTCGGGTGAAGTTCTTTTTATGAGCGCCATTTTGAGTCTTTCGGGAAAAAGCCGTTTGAAATCGGCGGCGTTAAGAATTTCTCGCTGTCTGAGGGCGATAGCCCGAGTTCGAGAAATTTAGCCGCCGGTTTTAACCGG
>CAYSMV010000271.1:0-4000 GCA_964432245.1 uncultured Desulfobacterales bacterium | reverse complement strand
AACCAGGTGCTGACCGCCGTTCCCGCCATCAGCGACGCGCCGGACGCCAGGTCGATTGCCGGAGTGGACCGGGAAATTTCATGTGAGCAGGTGACGTTTTCCTATGCTTCCGGGTCGAACCCCAGCCTGAAGGACGTTTCCTTTACCCTGCCGGCCGGCAAGACCCTGTTTGTTCTCGGCCCGCCAGGCAGCGGCAAAACCACGCTGGCTAACCTGCTGACCAGGCGATACGATCCGCAGACCGGCGGCATCCGTATGGATGGCCTGGATATCCGCCGTATCCGAACCGAAGATCTCTGCCGCATTATTACCCTCATGCCCCAGGAACCGTTTCTTTTTTCGACTACCATAAAGGAAAACATCACCTTCGACCCCGAGGCGCCGGACGATGACCCGAGGCTGATTGAGGCCTGCCGCAACGCCGGCCTGGACAAAACCATCGCCTTTCTGCCTGATGGATTTGATACTCTCACCGGCGAAAAAGGGGTCATCTTGTCCGGTGGTCAGAAACAGCGGGTGGCGCTGGCGCGGACCTTTTATCATCAATCTTCCGTTCTTGTTCTGGATGATCCGGTCAGCCAGGTGGACCCCGAGACGGCCAGCCGGATCATGGAGGCTATGCGCCGGGCCGTGCTCGGCAGGACCGTCGTGCTGATTTCTCATCGTCCCTCGCTGGCCAGATTCGCGGACCTGATTATTGTATTAAAAGAGGGGCGGATCATCGAACGCGGCAGCCACGAGGAACTGCTGCAAACCGGGGGATATTACGCTAAAAGCTGGCATATTCAGCAGCTGGAAGAAAAGGAAATTGAATAAATCCACCGACGCCTTCCGGGAAAAACAGCCGGACAAAAAACGCGACCTCAGGCTGCTGGCGCGGCTCTATCCGTTTATCCGGCCCCAGCTTTTCATCCTTTGCGGCGCGGCGGCGATTATCGTACTGGTAACGCTGCTGGATCTGGCCGCGCCGCTGATTATTAAAACCGCCATCGACCAATACATCGTTCCCTTACCGGCCTCGGCTAATACCCGCGCGGCGGCGGTAAAGGGAGAAACCCGTTACCGGCATTTTACAATCAAGCTGGACACTCCTGAAAAACGGAGTCTGGCCGGGGACTATCGCCATCTGTTTACCTCCGTCGAGGCGTCATCGGCGATTATCCCTCTGGACCGGATCAGCGAAATAAAACCCGATCACCTCAGAATATTGAGAAAGGACGACCTGACCCGGACGGCTCTGGCCGCGGGTCTGATTTTTGTGCTGGCCCTGCTGCTGGTTTTCCTGAACGCCGCCCAGGTGCTGGTAATGGAATACGCCGGCCAGAAAACCATGCATCATCTGCGGATGAAGGTGTTTACCCATATTCAGGCTCAGAGTCTGGAATATTTTTCAAAAAACCCCGTGGGCCGGCTGGTCACCCGGGCCACCAACGATATACAGAACATGCACGAAATGTTTACGTCGGTGATCACGTTCATTTTCAATGATCTTTTTTTAATTGTCGGCATCGCCGCCGCCATGGCCATGCTCTCCTGGCGGCTGGCCCTGGCCTGTCTGGCTGTGATCCCTCTGGTGGCGGTCGCCGCGACCTATTTCGCGGCCGCGGCCAGAAGCCCCTATCGGCGGATGCGCGTTAAAATAGCCGAAATCAACGCCAGAACCGCGGAAACCATCGAGGGCATGAGCGTTATTCAGTTGTTTTCCCGGGCGGCCGACAATTTCAGGAAGTTTTCAGCCGTCAACCGGGATTATTATGACGCCGGCATCAGACAGATTCATGTTTTCGCGGTTTTCATGCCGGTTATCGACCTGCTCTGGGCCATATCGCTGGCTGTCATCATCTATTTCGGCGGCCGGGGGATTCTTTCCGAGACCATGACCATCGGCGTTCTGGCCGCTTTTATTACCTATATCAAGATGTTTTTCAGGCCCATCCGGGATCTGGCGGAAAAATTCAACATCACCCAGAACGCCATATCTTCGGCGGAGCGTATTTTTCTGGTCCTGGACACCGATACCCGCCTGCCGCGGCCGGCCACCTCTTCGCCGTTTTCGGCCGCGGATTTTTCCATCAACCAGGTTCGTCTGGAAAACGTTTTTTTTGCCTATCAACCGGACGAACCGGTGCTGAACGACATCTCATTTTCCGCGGCCCGGGGAGAAACCGTGGCGATTGTCGGGCCAACGGGCGCCGGCAAGACCTCCATCGCCAACCTGATGCTTCGTTTTTATGATCCCCATCGGGGGCGCGTCTTCATCAATGGTACGGATATCCGAAGCATTCCCTTGCCGGTATTACGATCCCGGACCGGCCTGGTGTCGCAGGACCCGTTTCTGTTTTCCGGCACTATCCGCGATAACATCGTTTTCGGCGAATCCGACATCAGCGACCGCAGGCTGGCCGATATCATTGACCTGGCCCGCTGCCGGTCGCTTATTGAATCGCTGGACAACGGCCTTGACGCTCCGGTTACCCCGAAGGGAAGCGCCTTTTCCAGCGGACAGCGGCAGCTGCTTTCCATTGCCCGGGCCCTGGCGCATGATCCCGACCTGATTATTTTTGATGAGGCGACTTCCTACATCGACCTGGAAACGGATATGATGATCCGGGAGGCTTTGGTCAATCTGATCCGGGAAAGAACCGCCATTATCATCGCGCATCGTCTTTCCACGGTCAGGCACGCCACCACTATTCTGGTGCTTCGGCGCGGCCGGATCGTCGAATCCGGTTGTCACGAAGCCCTGATGGGCAAAAAAGGATATTATTATCAGCTGTATCAGTCGCAGCAGGCCGGTCAGCCGGGCTAATTTCCGCGGGCTGGTTCCGGGTCCGTGGCCTTGAGAAAAGCCATCAGGTCGGTCAATGTCTGCGCCGGGATCTCCTCCATGGGGATATGGCCGGCGTCTTCATAAATCGTATGGACGGCGTCGGGATAGGCCTCCTGCCACAGCTTTCCGATGGGGTCAAAGGGAATCCACCGGTCCTTTTTGCCCCACATAGTCATCAGCGGCTGTTTTATATCGTAAATACCCGTTTCCGGTTCGGAGCCGAAAGGCTTTTCAATGGATTTCACCCAGTCCAGAACATCAAGCATGGCGTCCCGGTTGCCTTCGCGCAGCAGCAGCCGGTGGTAACGGCGGATGATCCCTTTGCCGATACGATTGTTATCTCCATACGCCTGATACACGCCCATGGCGACCGTGTATTGAGGGGCGATGATCGGGGCCAGCTGCCGCCACGGGAACCAGGTCGGGGATTTCATCATCCACGTCCATTTCTGGGGGAAAGAGAGAGGGTCAATCAGCACCACCCGCTCCACCAGTTCAGGATTATCTACGGCCAGGCGCCAGCTGATATAGCCGCCGAAGGAATTGCCGATAAAGGTGGCGGTGGTGACGTTACGTTCGTTCAGGATTTTAAAAATGGTGTCCTTGACCAGGTCGAGGCTGAATTCCATCGTCCCGTCGGCCGGCAGTCCGGTCAGACCGAAGCCCGGCAGATCCAGGCGGATAATCCGGTAATCATGGGCCAGGACAGGCACCCAGGCGTCCCAGGTATGCAGCGAAGAAAAGGCCCCGTGAAGCAGGACCAGGACCGGGCCGGACCCCTCGTCCCGGACATGAACCATCATGCCGTTTGCGGGAATAAATTCCGATTCATCATTGGCATACTCCGCCGTTAATTCCGGCAGTGGTATATCCCGCAGCCCGTAATAATCGACAACATGAGTGCAGCCGCCGGCCATCAACAGAATTGCCGTCAGAACCGATAAAATCGGCATGTTCAACGACCAACGCGAAAGATTCAGCACATCCCGTCTCCTTTTTTATTCATCACCCGGCCCCTGCTCCTTCGTCATCACCCGGCTTGACCGGGCGATCCAGAATAAAAATGATTGTAGGGCACCTCTAAAAATTGCCTTTTGGCCCGATGTCGGCGTTGTGCTCAAATTTTAATCCTCGAAATACTTCAATGTATTCCTCCGGTTAAAATTTTCG
>CAYSMV010000270.1:0-2913 GCA_964432245.1 uncultured Desulfobacterales bacterium | reverse complement strand
GGCGATTCCCAGGTAGAGAAACCAGGCGATAAAATATCCGATCACGAATTTCGGGAAGCGGAACCAGATTTCCGATACGGGCACCCGGGTCTGCCCCGGTTTTCGTTCAACTTTATAAACCCATATAATCGCCAGGATAAAAGCCCAGACCCCGATGAACATGTCGATCCAGATTTTGGTCATGATGGCCGCGGCCAGGATCCATCCTTTTTCCCAGAGTTTTCCGTTTTCGGCCGCGTTGGCCACCATCATTTCATCCAGAATAGCGCCGGTGGCGGCGTCGGCCCCATCGGTTTTTACGGTCATGCCGGTCGCGGAACCGGCGACGATCGGCTGATCGGGCATGATCGTCGTATAGATCGGGGGCAGCAGAATGATCAGAAAGATGGTGAAAACCACAACCAGCACGGATACGATGGCCGGCACGATCGGCCGGGAGCGGATCGCTCCGCCGGTGGCGATGGCCGCGGAAACGCCGCAGATTGACACGCCGGAGGCCAGGGTGGCGGCCCATTCCCGCGGCAGCCTGAAAATTCTTCTGCTGACGGTATAGCTGAGCGGCCAGAATAAGAGATAGGCGGCAAAGGTCGCGGCGGCGCCCGTGATCGCCAGCTCAAAAGCGTAGCCGGCCGCGGACATGGACTGTATCCCCAGCTTGACGCCCAGATAGACGATGGCCGTCTTGATGAACCATTCGGGTTTGGCCGCTTCCTTCAGGAATTCGGCCAGGGGTTTGAAAAAATTGCCGATAATCAGACCGACGGCCAGGGCAATCAGGTAGGCCGCGCCGTCGCCCATGGACAGCCCCCAGGTAATGCCGTATTTGTCATATTGATTTTTCATGGCCGCAAAATGAGCGTTGACGCCCAGAAACCAGATTATCCAGGTGATGATGAAAATAAAGGAAAAGCCCAGAAAATATTTTTTCACATTCCATTTCATGGCCGCGGCGCCGATGCAGGTTAAAACGGTAAACACGGCATAGGTGATCAGCAGGGAGACAAGCGGGTGCACTCCTTGATATGCCTTGCCGGCAACGACGATTCCCCGGCCGGGATCGATCCATGTCTTGGGGGCCGCCACCCAGCCCACCAGATCGATGCCGCTCAGGGAAAACAGGGCCAGCGCCACCATGATCAGCCCCAGCCAGACCGACCACCAGTCTTCGCTGGTCAGCATGCCGGAATACCATTTTCGGTTAAGATGGGTGTCTGAAGTCGCCATGTTGTTGCCTCCGGTAATTAATATTGAAATGTCAGGTAACGGTTAAAATAGTGGGACTGATAGGGCCTGATCCAGGCGGGGATGGCTTTCGGGTCATAGCCGATAAAGACGGTTATCTTTTCTCCTTTCCGGACTTCTCCGGAATTCAGCAGCGCGGTTTGCAGGTTTTTCTCCAGTTCGTCCAGGGTTGCGCCGGATACCGACAGATCATCATTGCCCGCCGTCCATCGGCGTCCGTCGTGAACCACCGCGAATTCCGCGTCTGCTTTCAACATATATTTCCTCCCGGCCGGTTGGCCGTTCTTAAAACAGGGCCGAGGTGTGCCGCCGCTATAAGATAAACATGTTTACCAGAACGCCGCCGACAACGATCATGCCGATTCCCAGGATGATGCTGAAGCAGACGAGCTTCGTCTCCCATGGTTCCCAGGGCTCAGGCTTATCGATGGTGATATTATCGGTTTCATCAGTGCGAGGGTGATTTTTATCTTTTTCCATTTTGATCTGCTCCTGTGGGGCCGGTCTGACTTATTGTTTTATGCTCTTCTGAAAAATTATTTTTTCACCTCAAAGAGGGATAATATGATGTTTTTATATCGGTTATCTATAGCAACGCCGGTACCGCGGTGTCAATGATTTTCAGGGCTCTCTGGTACTGCCTTTTCGGGTCGCGGCCGGTCGGCATCGGAATGACCGCGCATAAGATTCAAAACCTTGAAGTCCGGACGCTTTTGTGCTTTAAAAGGCAGTTGACAAAGCCGGATAAAGGCAAGGCTTGTCCCGGCCGGATGGCTTTTTTGTTTGTTTGATTTTGTAATAAAAGGGTCGTGATGAAAGAAATAGTTCTGGTTACGGGTGGCTGCAGAAGCGGCAAAAGCGCTTATGCTCTGTCATTGGCGGAGTCCCTGGCCGCCACCCGGCGCTTTTTTCTGGCTACCTGCGTGCCCGCGGACGAAGAGATGAAAGCCCGGGTGGCCCGGCATCAGCAAGACCGCGGCCGGGGCTGGGAGACCGTCGAATGCCCGCTGGACATCAGCGGCGTCATCAGGAAAAAAGCCGGGGAAACAAGCGTGGTGCTGGTGGATTGTCTGACCCTGTGGATGAATAATATTCTGGCCCGGACCGAAAAGCAGGAGCGAATTGAGGCCTATATCGAGGAACTGCGGCAGGCCCTGGCCGCCGCGTCCGGTTGCGTCATCCTGGTTACCAATGAGGTCGGCTGCGGTATCGTGCCGGCCGACCGGACGACGCGATTGTTCCGGGACATGGCCGGACTCGCGAATCAGCGCCTGGCCGCGGCGGCGGATAAGGTCGTCTGGATGGTCGCCGGCGTGCCGGTGTTTATCAAGGGGGGCGACGGCCGATGAGGGACGTACTCGCCGCGCTGCGATTTTTTACGATTCTGCCCCTGGGCCGGGGCGAATTTGAGCCCGGAAATATGGCGGCCGTTTTCCCGATAGCCGGGATGATCGTCGGCCTGTTAACGGCCGGCTTTGACCTGCTGGCCATGCGGTTGTGGCCGGGTCCGGCAGCGGCCGTCCTGGATGTCGTTTTCCTGGCGGTGATCAGCGGCGCGTTGCATCTGGACGGGCTGGCGGATACCGCCGACGGGCTTTATGGGGGGAAAAACCGGGGACGGGGGGCGGGGCCGCCGGGGGGGAGAGGCGACCGGGGCCCGCGGGGGGGGGC
>CAYSMV010000269.1:0-4857 GCA_964432245.1 uncultured Desulfobacterales bacterium | reverse complement strand
ACGAACTGCTGCCCTTTGAAGAAATGGAAAAGCTCAAGGGCCTTGATCTGGCCGGCGCCTCACAGGAACTGGAAGGTCTTTTTGACGCGATCTGCCGGGTCAACCGGCTGGCCCTGCCGGCGGCGGCCGCCTCCAATAACTGGGCGGTATCCGGAAAGCGCACCGAATCCGGAAAGCCCATTCTGGCCAACGATACCCACCTGCCCCTGGTCATGCCCTCTTTCTGGCATCTGATGAAAGTGCGCTGTCCGGGCCTTGAAGGGGCCGGGGTGGCCCTGGCGGGCGTACCGGGGATTATCGCCGGATACAACGGCCATATCGCGGCGGGCATGACCATGGTCATGGCCGACAACCAGGATGTGTTTCTGGAACAACTGAAGGGAAAAGACGACGGCCTCTATTATCTATACAAGGACAAATGGATAAAAACAACCACCCGCCAGGAAACCATCAAGGTAAAAAATGAAGAAGACGTTGTCGTTACGATTCAGGAGACCGTACATGGGCCGCTCATGAACCGGATTCTTACCAAATCGCCCAGGCACATGCTGGTGCCCCTGCAAACGGATCAGTCCCTGGGCATCGCCGTAAGCTGGGCGGCCTTTGAGCCGGACCGGACCATGGACATATTCTTCAATATCATGAGGGCCGGCTCGGTGGAGGGGATACTGACCTGGACAGGTTCCAGCCGGACGATAATCCCACTGAACCTGGTCATGGCCGATGAAAAAGACATTGCCTGGCAGGTTACGGGACGATTTCCCGTCCGGAAGAAAGGACGGGGACTCTGCCCTTCACCCGGCTGGACCGGTGAATATGACTGGGAAGGCTTTCTTAATCCCTCGCTTCATCCGATCGTAAAAAATCCCGAATGCGGTTATATCGGCACCGCCAATAACCGGACCGTGCCCCCCGACTTTCCCTATACCCTCTCCTCCTCCTGGTATTATCCGGACCGTGCCCGGCGCATCGATCAGTTGATACAAAACGCCGGCCCATACACCCCGGAAACCGCCCGGGCCATGCAGCTTGACGTCTATTCCCCGTTCGTCTCAATTATCAAGCAGGCAGTCCTGAACAACACCACCGTCGGTCAGATGATGTCCGCCTGGACCGATAAAGAAGACAAGGAAAAAGGCGAAAAAGGCCTGGACGCGTTAAGAAACTTTAATGGTGAAATGCGCGCCGATTCCGCCGGGGCGGCCTTTTGCGGCGCTTTCATGCATTGCCTGAGCGAAAACCTGTTTGCCGATGAATGCGGCGGCATTGATACCCTGGCCTGGAAATCGCTGACTGAAATTTTTACGATGTCCTATTCCTCGCTCCACGACCACCTGACGATCAGGGGCCAGAGCAGTCCTTTCTGGGATGACGTCACCACCAAAGCAATCGAACAGCGGCCCCAGGTTCTGGCGGCATCCGTGCTGGACGCGGTCGACCTGCTGGAAGAAAAATGCGGCCCGACGGCCGACCAGTGGCAATGGGGGAAACTGCATCAATATAAATGGGTCACGGACGCCTCCAGCTTCTCTCCTTACATGAGCTTTCTTGAGAGAACGGGCATGAAATTTTTGTCCTCTTATCTTGACCGGGGGCCTTACCCCGCGCCGGGAGACCATACCACCCTGAATGTTTCCGGGTATCACCTTGGAAACGACTTTGATACCTGGCTGATTCCGGCCATGCGGATGATCGTTGATTTCGGAAACGAGGAACCGCTGATCGCCATCAACAGTTCCGGCCAGTCGGACAATCCCGCCAGCCCCCATTATGACGACGGCATCCAATCATGGCTGAAAGGAGAATACCATCGCTTCCCGTTCAAAAAAGAGGCGATTGAAAAACAGTTTATCAAAACCCTGGTTTTAACGCCTGTATCCGGATAAACGCGTAAAAAATAAAGCGGTAGGAAGCATAATCCCGTAAAGCTTCAATCCATACAGCGTTCAATCTCGTACAGAAACCGGCTCCGGCGATTGAACTGCCCTTTGCGATAATCGGTCGAGGTGAAGAAAAGAAAGCGTTTGGCCCGGGTCATGGCCACATACATCAGTCGCCGCTCCTCCTGAAGATCCTCGATTTCCTTCAGAGACTTCCAGTGAGGAAAGAGGTTCTCCTCGCACCCGGCCACGAACACCGCCTGAAACTCCAGGCCCTTGGCCGCATGAATGGTTGCCAGGTTTACACCGACGACCTTTTCTCCGTCATCCTTATCCTCCCGGATAAGAGCGGCCTCCTCCAGATATTCCGGCAAAGATTCTTTCTGCGACGCCGCGTAAACCAGCTGCTCGATGTTTTCGATTCTGGACGTATAATCCATGGAAGCAGCGTCGGCATACTGCTTGATGTACTCCAGATAGCGGATCCGGGTTATCACCGTTTCAATGGCCCGGTCCGGCTTCATTGAGCGGATATCGTCCAGCAGCGTCAGGACCTCTTTGAGCCCCTTATAAACCCTGCCGGACAGCAGTTTTTCGGCCACGGCCTTGCGGGCGGCATCCTGAAGGCTCATATCCCCGGTTCTAAACCGGCTCATGTCGGACAGCGCCCCGGGCCCGATACCCCGCCGCGGGGTATTGATAACACGCTCAAAAGCGGTATCGTCTCTGGTAAAGACAGCGGCCAGCAGATAACCGTTGATGTCCATGATTTCCTTGCGGTCGAAAAACCCCCGATCGCCCAGCAGTTGATAGGGAATATGCGCTTCTCTCAGGCCGTGTTCAAAAAACAGAGAGGTGAACTTGGTGCGATAAAGTATGGCCATGTCCGAATATTCCATGCCTGTCCGATTCAGAACGCGGATCTTGTCGGCCACCCAGCCGGCCTCCTCGATTTCATCGTCGAAATCATGAAGTTCGATCACGCCTCCGGTTTTATCGGAAAAACAGACCTTGTCCATCTTGCCGGCGTTGTTCTCGATCAGATGGTTGGCCAGCTTGACGATCTCATCCGCGGACCTGAAATTCTGTTCCAGCCGGAATATTCTGGCGCCGGCATAACGCCGTTCAAAGGATAAAAAATGGTTGATATTGCTGCCGCGAAAGGAATAAATAGCCTGCCAGTCATCACCCACGCAGAAGATATTGTCTCCGCGACTCAGCAGGCCGGTCAGCTCTTCCTGGATATTGTTGGTGTCCTGGTATTCATCCACCAGAATGTAATCAAACAGATTCTGGTATTTCCGCCGCACATCGGGGTGTTGTCTCAGGATGTCCCGGACCAGCAGCAGAATATTGTCGAAATCCACCGCGTTTCTGGTTTTCAGCGTGTTTTCATAAAGATAAAACACATCCGCCAGCGGAGCATAGGAAAGATAGGGGACGGCGTCAAAATAGGCCGACGGGTCGCCTGAATTCTTGGCGCGGGAAACCTCACCCATGATGGACGGCGCCAGCTTGGTGTCCAGGTTCATGTCGCGGAGAATTTCCTTGAATGTTTCCCGCTGGTGATGGGCGTCATAAATCTGAACCGGCGGATGATACCCCAATAATTGACAATGGGCGCTCAATATGCGGAAACAGGCGCTGTGATAGGTGCGCACCCAGGGGAAACGGCCTTCCGAGAAACCGGTCATGTCCAGCAGACGGCCCTTCATCTCGTCCGCGGCCTTATTGGTAAAAGTAATCGCCAGGATCCTTTCCGGCGAACAGCCGCCGGAAACCAGATGCGCGATTCTGGCGGTCAGGGTCCGGGTTTTGCCGGAACCGGCCCCGGCCGTTACCAGGGCCGGGGATCCGGCATGAAGCACGGCTTCCTGCTGCTGCCGGGTCAGTCGCGTAAGGGAAAAGCGGGGTTTATTCATGCGCCGGGAGCTCGATATCGGGATATTTCAGAAACAGTCCGGAAAAACCCGCCGGCCTGGCTTCCAGAGCCTGTTGCGGGCAGCACTCGACGCAGCACAGACAGCTGATGCACTTTTCCCGATGGAAAACCGGGACCTCCTTTTTCTGCCAGGATATGGCGTGATTAGGGCAGATGTTGGAACAATCGCCGCACATGACGCAGCTTTCCCTGTCCGCGAAGGCCGGCATCCGCCGCATGTATTTATAAATAATGGTGCGCACGACCAGATTGTTCAACAGGCCGGCCGCAGTGGTTGAAACGATTCCCGCTTTTCGTTTCAGCATAACCTCGTCAATGGGCTTGCCGACGATTTCGATATCTTCGAGGCGGGTAACGCCCAGTCCCCGTTCCCGGCATGATTTCAAGTGGGGAACGGCCTTGACGCCGTCAATACGGCCGATAGCCAGCATGACGATGTCGACGGCGGCTTCGTCGTATCCAGCCAGCACCAGCCCGGTTTTGCGCATGAAACCGTTGGCGGGCCCGCCCGGACCTTCCATGAACTTTCTGGCGTCCATGACAATAATCCGTTTCTTGCCCAGGCTCAGAAAAGACTGATAATTGTCCACCAATACATCCCCGAACTCAGAAGGATTTTTACCGTAGAGATGACAGCGCGCCTTTTCTCCGCCCGGAATTATTCCCCAGTAGTTCTTGACCGCGCCGGTGTAGCCGGCTTCCACGTGAGATTTAGGCCGGCAGAGATTGATGATACAGTCGGCCTCGACCACGGGCCGGGCGATGTGAGATCGCTTCATGAGCCTGGCGTTTTTATTCTCAATCAGAACGCCGCCGCTCTCAAACTCGGCGTACGCCACGCCTTCCGCCTCGATCACGGCATCAATGCCGACGGCCTTCATCACGCTCCTGGCCCGGTGCCGGAACTGCCCCGGCGAGTCTCCCAATTCCAGGTTGGTATTGTACTGCCTGACAAAACGCGCCACCGCGGCCAGAAAATCGCTTTCAGTGCAGGCGTTTTTAATCTTCATCAACAGGTTGGGTTTAAAAAGAATC
>CAYSMV010000268.1:0-6366 GCA_964432245.1 uncultured Desulfobacterales bacterium | reverse complement strand
AATCAGGCGGTACGTTAACAGCACAAAATCATTTAAGGAGTCGAAGGCCCGGCAGATGACGGTGTCAAAGCCCGCGATAAAACGCGGATCTTTATTCAGCGCTTCGACCCGGCCGTGAATCGCCGTAATTTTTTCAAGGGCCAGTAACCGGATTACCTGTCGGACAAAATTGATTTTTTTTAAAGTCGCGTCGACCAGGGTGACGGAAAGTGACGGAAGCGCTATTTTCAGCGGTATTCCGGGAAAACCGCCGCCGGTCCCGACATCGAGCAGCGTGGATTCTCCCGGAATATAGGGCAAAGGGATAAGGGAGTCCAGAAAATGCTTGACGGCCGCTTCTTCCGGGTCGGTAATGGCGGTGAGGTTTATTTTTTCGTTCCAGCGGGCGAGTTCCGCCGCGTGGATGGCGAACATCCCGGCCTGTTCTTCGCCGATGGACAGCGACAGGCCGGCTCCGTGCCGGCGTACCAGGGACTGCCATTCTTCCCAATCAGGGATTGTCGCCTGTTTTTTTATCACGTCACTTCTTGAAATCCATGATGACGTTGATTTCGTTGCCGCTTTCCCGTGAAAATTTCGCTTGGGGGTATCGTTTTTTAAAGATATGCAGCATGGTGGCGTTGTCCGCCAGGACCGTGGCGGTAAAGCCCTTGTATCCGTTTTCAATAGCGATTTTTTCCAGTCGCTCAAGAAGCGCGGAGGTGATGCCCATGTTCTGATAGTCTTCCCGAACAACAAAGGCGACTTCCGCCCGGCTGTCATCTTCTCCTTTGGCATAGGATCCG
The DNA here is from genome assembly GCA_964432245.1 of uncultured Desulfobacterales bacterium. Taxonomy (GTDB): domain Bacteria; phylum Desulfobacterota; class Desulfobacteria; order Desulfobacterales; family Desulfosudaceae; genus JBFMDX01. Next base: position 5,581 of record CAYSMV010000268.1, on the reverse strand, counting down.
ATGGCCATAAACTCCTTGCGCCCCTTTTCCCGTACCAGACCGACCAGCGACATGTTTTTACGGTAATCCACCGATGACCATTGTTTCTGCAGCATGGCATGGGAAAAAATCCGTTTTTTATGGAAGAACCGGTAATAAATGGTCTCGCCTTTCAGGGAATAATAAAAGTTCCGGTAGGAAAACTCGTCCGAAGGCAGAACCGGCCGGAACTCGACGGTTCGGCCGTCCCTGAGTTTCAGGGTGTTTTTGTAGTCTTCCAGAAAGATCAGATCTTCCTGGATCGGCGGCAACTGGTCGGGAAAGATGTAATGGTGTTTTTTGGCGACATTGATCAGCTCTTCCCGGAATTTGGGATGAGCGATCTGGGCCAGCTCCATTGTCCGCTGGTAGATGCCTTTGCCCTGAAGTTCGGCGATGCCGTATTCGGTTACGACAAAATTGATGTCGCCCCTGGTGGTGGCGACCCCGGCGCCCTCGCTGAGATGGGATACGATGCGGGAAACCTGGCCTTTCTGGGCGGTTGAAGGCAGGGCGATGATGGAAAAACCGCCGCGGGACATGGCGCTGCCTCTCAGGAAATCCACCTGGTCGCCGATGCCGCTGTAGAAATGGTAACCCACGGAGTCGGAGCAGACCTGTCCGGTCAGGTCGACTTCCAGGGCGGAGCTGATGGAAATCAGGTTGTCGTTTCGCGCGATGACCGTGGGGTCGTTGACGAATTCCGAGGAGCGGAAGAAGAACATCGGGTTTTTATTGACATACCGGTAGAGCTCCGCCGTGCCCATGCACAGCGAGGCTACCGCCCTTCCTTTCAGCAGCGTCTTTTTCCTGTTGTTGATATTTTTGTTTTTAAAGAGCGGCATCATGCCGTCGGTAATCAACTGGGTGTGCAGCCCCAGGTCGTTTTTGTTGCTCAGGTGTTTGAGAATATAGTTGGGAAGCTGGCCGAAACCGATTTGCAGGGTGGCACCGTCCGGAACCAGTTGCGAGATATAAAAGCCGATGCGCTGTGACACGACGTTTTCCTGGGATTCCCGGAAACCGACCACCAGGGGCTCGTCATGCAGGACCAGATAGTCGATGTCGTCCACATGGATAAACCCGTCGCCGTAAGTCATGGGCATGTTCTCGTTTACCTGGGCGATGACCAGCTTGGCGTTTTCGGTGCCGGATTTGGTGATATCGACCGAGACGCCCAGGCTGCAGAAACCGAAGCCGTCCGGTGGGCTGACCTGGATCAGGGCCACGTCCAAGCCTATGGCGCCGCTGGCGAACAGCCCCGGGATCTGGGAAAGATAGGCCGGGATATATTCGATTTTGCCGTTAAAAGCGGCCTGGCGCATGTCCCGGCTGATAAAAAACAGCTTCAGGAAGAAACGTCTCAAAAACGTGGGGTCGTCCACGAACTGGGCGAAGGTCGCCGACAGCATCTGGTAGACCATGATATCCTGAATCGTCTGATCACCGACCATGGCCTTGATTAAAAACTGGGGCTCGCCGCATCCGGTTCCGATAAAGATCCGGTCGCCGCTTTGAATGTTGGATACCGCTTCTTCCGCGGTAACTATTTTCTGGCTGCAGTGCTGCTTCAGCCATTCTCTGTAGTCCATGGAACTTATCCCCCTGTCTTGTCGGTTGAGCACAAGTCTCGTTCAAATCATGACTTTCCGGTCATGTCAATCATTATCCCGACCAAAGTCTGATTTTGAAACAATCGCGTCCGGCGGCCGGATATAAACCGGCGTAAAATCGTCTAACTTATCCGTGTCGTTGTCGCTTAATCGTTGCATGCCCAGATGACCTATCGCATCCGGTCTGATGTCGTTCTGAAAAGGGAGCGCGAACCGGGCGCCGCTTCCCGCTTTTTTTTCGATGACCGCCCGGTATGCTTCGGCGCCGGTTCCGACAAACAGACAGGCGCCGTCGAATTTTCCGGCCGCCGTTTCCGGAGGCAATACCTCTTCGGCCGTGAGCTTTTCCATGGTTTGGCCTTTGGAGCGGTACCAGCAGGCATAGACCTGATTTTTCCTGGCATCAATCAGGGCGCAGACCCGCTGGTCGCATCGGCAAAACGGGTATGCCAGAGCGTCCAGGCTGGAAACGCCCGCCAGCGGTTTGCCGCAGGCCGCCGCCAGTCCCTTGATGGTGCTGATGCCGATGCGAAGGCCGGTAAAACTGCCCGGTCCGCGTGCCACCGCAAATCCGTCCAGGTCCGAAACGCTCAGGTGACATGATTTCAGCGTTTTATCAATAAGCGGCAGAAGGTGAAGGGCGTGCGTTTCGTTTATGTTCACCATACAGGCGGCGGAGACGGTTTCGGCGTCTATTAAAGCCACGCCGCAGCAGGGGGTGGCGGTATTCACGGCCAGAATTTTCATTTTCTTTTTCTGGAAGCGGTTTTTTTATTTGTTTTGCGGGAGGGGGTCATTTTCAGGGCAACGGGAAGGACCTTATCCATGGAGTCCACGAACAGGAAATTTATTTTTTTCCTGATGGCCCTGGGGATTTCCATGATGTCCTTTTTGTTTTTTTCAGGCACAATAATTGTTTTTATCCCCGCCCGCAAGGCGCCCAGGGTTTTTTCCTTCAAGCCGCCCACGGGAAGGACCCGTCCGCGCAGGGTGATCTCCCCGGTCATGGCGACATCGTTATTGACGGGGGATTGAGTCAGCATGGAAATCAGGGCGGCAGCAATGGCGATACCGGCGGAAGGGCCGTCTTTGGGTATGGACCCGGCCGGGACATGGATATGAATATCGGTGTTTTCAAGGCTGGTGTTTTTAAGCCCGAACCTTTTCAGGCTCGCTTTGGCGTAACTCAACGCGGCCCGCGCCGATTCCTGCATGACTTCGCCCAGCTGGCCGGTTAATATCAGCTCTCCTTTGCCGGGAAAAAGAGAAACCTCGACGTACATGGCTTCTCCTCCGCTTTGCGTCCACGCCAGGCCGGTCGACAGGCCGACCTGGCTCTCCTCCTGGTCAAGTTCCGGAATGAAACGGGGGATGCCGATGTATTTATGAAGATTGGCGGCCGTGACGATCTGGACGGCCTTTCCTTCTTCGGCTATTTTCCGGGCGATTTTCCGGCAGATCGACCCGAGTTCGCGTTCCAGGTTCCGCAAACCGGCCTCGGCCGTGTACTGGTTGATGATTTTCAGAATCGCCTGGCCGCTGATCGAAACCTGTTTTTTCTTGAGGCCGTTTTCTTTCAACTGTCTCGGCAGCAGGTATTTTTCGGCGATGATCTTTTTTTCCTCTTCGGTGTATCCCGGGATATTAATGATCTCCATGCGATCAAAAAGCGCGGACGGGATGTTGTCCGGCTGATTGGCCGTCAGGATGAAAAGTACCCGGGAAAGATCAAAGGGGATATTCAGATAATGATCACTGAACTCCACGTTCTGTTCGGGGTCTAAAGCTTCCAGGAGCGCGGCCGAAGGGTCGCCCCGGAAATCCGTTCCCAGCTTATCGATTTCGTCCATGATAAAGACGGGGTTTTTCGATCCGCCCTGTTTCAATCCCTGGATAATCCGGCCGGGCAGGGCCCCGATGTAAGTCCGCCGGTGACCGCGTATTTCTGCTTCGTCGCGGATGCCGCCCAGAGAAACGCGTACGAATTTTCTTCCCATGGCCCGGGCGATGGATCTTCCCAGAGATGTCTTGCCCACTCCCGGAGCGCCGACAAAGCAGAGAATCGGTCCTTTCATATCGGGATTGAGCTTGCGGACACTGAGATATTCAAGAATCCGGTCCTTGACGTTATTCAGCCCGTAATGGTCTTCATCCAGGATGGCCTTGGCTTTTTTAATATCCAGGATGTCTTTGGTGGTATGGTGCCAGGGAATTTCAACCATCCAGTCCAGGTAGGTTCTGACGATCGACGCTTCGGCTGAATCAGGATGCATCTGGCCCAGGCGTTTTAATTGTTTGTCGGCCTCCAGCCTGGCGTGCTTGGGCATTTTTGCTTTTTTAATGCGTTGATTATATTCGTCTATCTCAAGGGCCCGGTCGTCCGTTTCTCCCAGTTCCTTGTTGATGGCGCGCATCTGCTCTCTTAAATAATAATCCCGCTGGGTTTTAAAGATTTCGTCTTTAACGTTGGAATGGATCTTGGCCTGAATGGTGGAGAGGTCGATTTCCCGCGAGAGGATCTCGTTGATCCGGTCCAGGCGTTTAAGCGGGTCCATGATTTCCAGAAGATGCTGCGCTTCTTCGATCTTCAGTTTCAGGTTGGATGCGATCAGGTCGGCCAGTTTCCCGGGGTCTTCCACGCTTTCCAGGATGGTGTCGATTTCCGAAGACATCTCTCCGCGCAATGTCAGAATTTTTTCGCATTGTTCCCTGACGTTGCGCATCAGCGCTTCGGCTTCTATGTCGACCTTTTCCAGCGGTGTTTCCTTGATGACCTCGACTTTAACCCAGTACCCCGGTGGTTGATCCAGGTACTTGACGATTTTTGCCTTGGCAATCCCCTGGACCAGGGTTTTCAAGTGGCCGTCAGGCAACTTCAGCATGCGCAGTATTTTCCCCACCGTTCCGATCTGATATATTTCATCCGGAGAAGGGACTTCGTCGGCGGGATTTTTCTGGGAGGCCAGCAGCAGATATTTATCGGCTGTTCCCATGGCCGCTTCCACGGAATGCACGGAGCGCTCCCGGCCGACAAACAGGGGAAGAACCATGTCCGTGAAGATGACGACGTCCCGTACCGGCAGCAGTGGCAGTTTTGCCGGTATCTTCGGGTCCAGTTCCTGTTCTTCAATAATATTGATGAGATCGTCTTTGTCGGTTTCGCCCATTTCCGCTTTCCTTATATTTAATATCGGGAGGAAGATATCAGCAGTCAGCGACGAACAGTTTGTTTGCAAGAAGTCGCGCTGTTGAACCTGTAATATTATAAATTATTTTACAATTAAATGGTTCGAACATCTTTTAATTATAATGCATCTTCCGCTTTTTACAACGTCAATCTTGAAGGCGTCTAAAAAGACCGTCCTTGATTTTTGCAGACTAACTCCGTACTATAAAAAACCATCCGGAAAAAGACCTGAGGGAGAATAAATGTGCCTGAATATATTGCTAAAATATTAGTTTTTGTCTGGGGGGCCTGCCTGGGCAGCTTTTTGAACGTCTGTATTTACCGGCTTCCCCGGGGCAGATCCATTGTCTTTCCACCCTCATCCTGTCCCCAGTGCGACCGGAGGATTAAATTCCATGATAATATTCCGGTGATCAGTTACCTGCTGCTCGGCGGCCGCTGCCGGTATTGTCGAATGCATATCCCCATACGGTACTGGATGGTTGAGATCATTACCGGGCTGGCGGCCCTGGCCGTATACGCGGGGTTCGGCCTGACTCCGAAAGGGATATTCCTGTTTTCCTTTATTGCCGCCTTGATCGTGGTCATTTTTATTGATATTGATTACCGGATTATCCCCGACGGAATTACGATCCCGGGCATCGGGATCTGTTTTCTGGCGGCGGTGATTATGGGGGAACTGTCCTGGGCGGCGTCGCTTCTGGGGATCGTTGCCGGGGGCGGCAGTTTATATCTGGTAGCTGTGGCTTACAAGGCCTTTACC
>CAYSMV010000267.1:0-2145 GCA_964432245.1 uncultured Desulfobacterales bacterium | reverse complement strand
TTTTTCTGCCCCGGCCCCCCGCCGCAGCCGAACACGCAAAACAACCGTCCGCGGGTAATCTCCCTGACCGTGGACAGAACTTTCTCGAGCGCGTCCGGTGTATGGGCGTAATCAACGAAAACATAACGATTGACATGATTGGAAATTTTTTCCAGCCTTCCGGGTACGCCCTGAAAAGCATCAATACCGGAACGCGTTATCTCGTTATCAATTCCCAGCGCTACCGCGACGCCGACGGCGCAGAGAATATTCTCGCAGTTATAACGCCCGCAAAGCGTTGAAGAGATATCCATCAATCCCCGGGGAGTACCAATCGCCCCCCGGATACCATCGGGTGAATACCGGATGTCTCCGGCAAACACCGCGCAGTCATCCGCTTCTCCGACACTGACGGACCGAATTCCACGCAACCGTTCGAGCAGGCTCTTCCCTCTGGCATCGTTGCAATTAATCACCGCCGCCGCTTTTTTCTTGTTGACGCCGTTGCCCAGATATTCCGTAAAAAGCGACTGTTTGCAGGACCAGTAGGCTTCCATATCACCGTGATAATCCAGGTGATCCTGCGTCAGGTTGGTAAAGACCGCCACGTCATAGGCACATCCCGTCACCCGCTTCTGATCCAGGGCGTGAGACGATACCTCCATGACCACATGCGTGACGCCGGTTCGCGCCATGTCCGCCAGGATGCGCTGTAAATCAATCGCTTCCGGAGTGGTCAACGGGTTGGCGTACGTTTTCCCGCGATATCGATAGTTTTCCGTACCGATGACGCCGACTTCAGCGCCGCTTACCTTGAGAACACTCTCAACCAAAGCGGCCGTCGTGGTCTTACCGTTGGTCCCGGTCACGCCGATCATCACCAGCCTGTCCGAGGGATACCCGTAAAACGCCGTGGACAGCAATGCCAGCGCCTCCCTGGAATCTTCCACCTGAGCGACAATGGCGTTATTGACCTCCGCCTTTTCCGCGACAATCGCCACGGCTCCCCGGGCCAGCGCTTCTCCTATAAAATCATGTCCGTCGGCATGTTGCCCGCGAACGGCCACAAAGACACCACCGGCTTGAACGTTGCTCGACCGGCAATGAATTGAAGTAACTTCCGGATCCAGCAAAACGCCCCCTCTGGCCAGGCCGTTGCCGGTAATCCGGAGGGGATAGACGGACTGAAGCAATAGGGACAGTCTCATCCGTTCACCCCCTTCTTCGCCATCACCATCAGATTGCGTCTGCTATGATCCGTCTCCGGCGGCACACCGAAATAATTCAGGGTTTCATGAACGATCTTCCTGAACGCCGGTGCCGCGACAACACCCCCGTAATACCCTTTTTTCGGTGAATCCACGACGACCAGCACGGCTATACGGGGATTGCTGCCGGGGGCGAAACCCAGAAATGAGGCGATGTAGTCCTTATCCGTATAGCACCCCTGATCATTCAGTTTCTGCGCGGTGCCTGTTTTTCCGCATATCAGATAGCCTTCAATCGCCGCCTTTTCCCCGGTCCCGCCTTCGCTGGTCACCTCCGCCATCATTTCTTTCAGGTATTGCGCGGTCCGTTCGGATATCACCCGCCTGACAATTTCCCGCTCACGATGTCGGACAATTCGTCCGCCGGGTTCGACAACCGAGCCGACCACGTAAGGCTTTACCAGCAAACCACCGTTCGCTATGGCGGAAACAGCCGTAACCAGCTGAATGGCGGAAGCGGACACGCCCTGGCCAAAGGCGATGGCGCCCGTGTCAATAACCGTCCAGTTGGTATAAAAAGAAAGCATACCGTCCGTGCCGCCGGGGCACTCGATATCCGGCCTGGAATCAAACCCGAATCGCCGCAGGGTCTCCCATAAATTTTTCCTGCCGATTCTTTCACTGATCTTGACGGCGCCGATATTGCTGGAATATTTTATAATCTCCCGCATGGTCAGCCAGCCGTGCTCGTGAGAGTCATGAATGTAATTGTCATAGATCTGATATTTGCCCTCTTCACAGAAAAAAGCGGAATCCGGCGTGCACAGGCCGGACTCTATCGACCCGGCCGCGAGAAAAACCTTCATGATGGAGCCCGGCTCAAAGGCATCTGTAACGGCCCGGTTCCGCCACGTCTCCCGGCTGTGACGGCCGAAATTATTCAAATCAAAAAAAGGGT
>CAYSMV010000266.1:0-3592 GCA_964432245.1 uncultured Desulfobacterales bacterium | reverse complement strand
TCCAGCAAGAACCGATCTGTTCCAGCGCGGTCGAGGGGCACTCCGCGGCGCATTGGCCGCAGCGGCTGCATTTCTGGCGGTCTATGATCAGGCCCTGTTCGGTCAGGGTAAGGGCCTTTTCCGGGCAGACCGTGACGCAGGTGCGGCAGCCGATGCAGCGGACGGAAAACCAGACAATTTCCGGCAGGGGAGAAATGCTTTCCGGATTATGACACCAGCGGCAGCGCAGGGGGCAGCCTTTGACAAAAACGGTAGTTCTGATGCCGGGCCCGTCTTCGGTGGAAAACCGCTGGACTTCAAACACCATCAGGGCCTCAGAGTCGTTCATGGCTTATCCGTTCGATGATTTCGTTCTGCAGCTCCCGGCCCACGGCCGTGAAATAGGCGTTATAGCCGGTGACCCGGACCAGCAGATGCCGGTAATCTTCCGGGTGTTTCTGGGCGTCGCGGAGCATCTCCGGATTCACCATGTTGATCTGCAGGGAGGTGCCGCCGTTGCGGGCGTATGCCTTGAGAAAGGATTTGAATTTTTCCCGGTGGCCGGGATCAGCGACCACGCCGGGATTGAACGCCATGGTATGGCTGGCGCCGTTGGGCAGCAGGTTGACATATTCTTCGAAATCGCCTTCGCCGGCGGGATTGTTGCCGCCCAGGGCTTTGCCGATGGAGTTGGCGTTGGCCGTCGGACCATTTATATCCGCGCCATTGGCCGGGCAGATGGCGTTGGATAGAAACTGTCCTTTTTCCCGGCCGTCGGGACTGGCCGCCATGACGAATCCGTCGCCGACCCAGTAGTTCCAGCTCAGCATGCCCGGCCGGAACTGACGCCCGGTGGCCCTGGTTTTGTGTTTCCAGGTTTCATCGCACCAGAGCCGCATGACTCGTTCAGCCATGGCGTCGGCCTGGTCGTCATTCCGGCCGTATTTGGGCGCCCGGTTTTTCGCCAGCGCCTGCAGCCGTTCATATCCTTCCCAGTTGGCGCGCAGGGCCTGAATCAATTCGGCCATGGTGCATTTTTTTTCGTCAAACACCAGGAATTTGACGGCCAGCAGCGAGTCGACCGTGGTGGCGAAGGTAACCGCTTCTATGGTGGTAAAACTGATCTCGGCCCCGCCGCGGGTGATGTCAAGGCCCTTTTCCGCGCAGCCCTTTACCAGGCAGGAAAGGTAAGGCGTGGAAAAATATTCAGCCCGGATGGATTCGGTGGTTTCATAAAGCTCCACGCAGCGGTTGATGATGCAAGTGGTCTGGATCTGATAGGCGTTCCAGAATTCATCCCAGGAGGTAAAGCGGGTGGCGTCGCCGGTCTCGGGGCCGTCCTGGCGGATTTTTTCCGTCTTGCCGGTAATGGGATCCGTAAAGGCCAGCAAATCCCGGCCTCCGGTCAGGGCCAGCTCCACCGCCTTGAGCAGGTTCAGGTTGTTGTCCACCGTTCCGGAACGGTCGTTGCCGACCATGGTGTTTTCAAGACAGCCTACCGGAGCGTATTCATGGACGTTGTTTTTATTAATGAGGCTTTCCAGCCCGGCCAGCCGGGCTTCGCGCATCATGCCGGCCATGGAACGTTCGTCAAAATTCAGCAGAAAAGGGGAGCCCTGGCTGGAGCCGATCATGTCCACCAGCTTGTCCAGCAGCTCTTCGGGAGAGTTCCGGTGCAGCCGGATATTGGGTTTGGGCTCCAGGATGGGCGACATTTCGTCGATCACTTCCAGGATGGCAAAGGTCAGATCATTGGTCATGTCCCGGCCGTTTTCTCCCAGGCCGGACAGGGTGATCAACTGGCCGAATCCGGAGGTAATGCCCTGAAAGCCGTTGCGGATCATGGCGTCATAGGCGGTGTTGCAATGGAGCCAGAAGCATTTTAATATTTCCTTGCCGAATTCCCGGGACATGCCGTTTTTCAGGGAACTCTCCCAGTAAGGCAGCAGGTACTGGTCGATCCGGCCGAAGGAAACGCCGGGTCCGGGGTAATTTTCATCACTCATGATCAGCATGTGGTTAAGCCACAGGGCCTGAACCGCCTCCCAGAAGGTAACAGCCGGCAGCCAGGGAACCCGGTCCAGATTTCTGGACATCCGGGCCAGCTCCTCCCGCCGTTCCGGATCCGTTTCCTTTTCAGACTGTTCCCGGCAGAGGCGGGCATAACGCGCCGCCAGTTCGCGGGGCATCTTGGCCGCCATCATCATGGCCCGCAGCTGTTCGCCCTGGCCGCTGTTTTTGTCTTTTTCCGGCAGTTCGGTATATAAGGCGCTCAGTTCTCCGGCAATACCCTGCCAGCCGATGGCCAGAGCCCGTTCATGGCCGGGAATTATGTGGCCGCAAGTGGCACCGGCATTGCCGTAACCATGATCGTGGAACCATTTCATGGCGGCCCGGGCGCCGTTTTTGCCGTTGATCAGCCGGTTATATTCCGTTTGTTCATCTTTTTTCAGGCACAGGGAGGTCTGGACGTTGAAGCGCCCGCCGGCAATCAGGTCGCCGGGCAAGATTTCCGCGGGAAGATGATTGACCATGACTTCCTTAACGAACCAGGCCCGTCTTTCCGGCAAACTTAACGTCCAGAAATTTTCCGGCAGCGGCACGTTTCGGGCGGCCTGGCGGAAAGAACCGCCCATGGTGCGGAGCAGGGGATAGGTCTCGGGAACGATATAAAAGGTCATTTCGTTGAACTGCGTGTCCCAGGGCGTGCCCGTGGACCAGGCCGTGAATTCGTTGTTCCAGGCCCGGTCCGTTCCCTTGAAATAATAATCCCGCAGCCAGGTGATCCGGTCGGACAGATCTCCGGGCTGCTTTAACGACTGCTCATTTTTTTTTGCGGGTACCGGCGTCATTACGATTTCCCAAAAATAGAAATTAAATATCCGGAAAATCAGCCTTTCTTTTTTCCAGAAAGGCGGTGATGCCGTGAACGCATTCTCCGGATTCCACCAGCGCTACGGCCTGGTCCAGTTCCAGGGCCAGAGTCTCATCCAGAGACAGGTTCCGGCTCTGCCGGATGACGGCCAGGGCATGACGCACGGCCCGGGGACCGTTTTTTGAAATCGCTTCCGCCAGCTCAAGGGCATCATCCAGGCAGCGGCCGCTGTCACTGACCCGGTTGGCCAGGCCGATCCGCAGGGCTTCATGGGCGTCGACCTTCCGGGCGGAAAGGCTCAGTTCCGCGGCTACGGCCGATCCCAGAAGGTGGGCCAGGGTGGCGCCGCCGCCCCAGTCCGGCATCAGCCCCAGGCGGACTTCAGCAAGGCTGATAACGGCGTTTTTATCCATGACCCTCATGTCGCAGCGGATGGAGAGCTCGGCTCCTCCGCCGTAAGCCAGGCCGTTGATGGCCGCGATAATCGGAACCGGCAGGGAGACAAAGTCGTCTATCGTGTCCCTGACAAACCGCACGCCGCTGATAACCCTCTGTCTGTCCTTTTTCCCCATGGCTTCATACAGCTCCATCACCAGGGGGTTATCGGGATTAACGTCAAAACCGGCGCTGAAGGCTTTTCCCCCGGCACCTGTGACGATGATTACCCGGGGCGGGCTTTTTTTCAATTCATCCGTCACCCGCTGAAGCTCGGAAATCATGAAAGAATTAAAAGCGTTT
>CAYSMV010000265.1:0-3353 GCA_964432245.1 uncultured Desulfobacterales bacterium | reverse complement strand
AGAGATTAAAAAGCTGAAAAAAACGTCCGCTGAATAAGCAGATGGGTCTTAACCCGAATATTTCATCCGGGTTACCAGGTTTTTCGTAAGAACAGCCGCGGACAAATGAAATCTTAAGCAGTCGAAACCGTCAGCTACTTTTGCACGGCAATCGACGGCAATCCGTAACAGGATTTTGGGAATGCTCAGTATAAGACAGATCGGAATTATCGGCAGAACCTACCGCCATTTGACGCGTTACCGTCAGATTCTGACGATATTTTTCAAGTATGGTCTGAGCGAATTTGTGGACCTGTTAAAAATCGAACAATATATCGAGACCGGACTGCAGATGATTTCAAGAAAACAGCGGGAACAGACCGCCCGGCTTTCCCGCGCCGAGCGTGTGCGCATGGCGTTTGAAGAGCTTGGCCCGACCTTTATCAAGCTGGGACAGGTCCTTTCTTCTCAGCCGGGGCTTATTCCCATTGATATCGTCAATGAATTTTCCAGGCTTCAGGATGATGTCCCCCCCTGCTCGTTTGAGCCCATTGAGTTATCCATAAAAGAAGAGTTTAAAACTCCTTTAAGCCAACTGTTCCTGTCGATTGACACCCGGCCGATCGCCTCGGCTTCCATCGCTCAAGTTTATAAAGCGCAATTACACAACGGGCAGACCGTCGCGGTTAAGGTCCAGCGACCGGGCATAAAAAAAATTGTCGAGGTGGATCTGGAGATTATGATGTATCTGGCGGGGGTTCTGGAGCGCAACGTGGAAGAGTTCGCGCCGCACCTGCCGACGAAAATCGTGGAAGAGTTCGCCCGGGTGCTGGAACAGGAAATGGATTTCACCTTTGAGGCCGCCAATGTGGAACGCTTTGCCCGGCAGTTCGCGGATGATGAAACCGTATATGTACCCGGCGTGTTCCGCCGGTATACAACGGCCCGGGTGCTTACCATGGAGTATATCGACGGCATCAAAATTTCGGATATCAAGCGCTTGGAAGCCGAAGATTATGACAAACAGGTTATCACCAAAAGAGGCACGGACCTGACGCTGAAACAGGTGTTCATCCATGGGTTTTTTCATGCCGATCCGCACCCCGGAAACATCTTTATTCTGCCAGGGAATGTTATCTGTCCGCTTGATTATGGAATGGTAGGCTATGTCGACCTGAAACACCGGGAGATGTTTGTGGAGCTTTTGGACAGCCTGGTACGACAGAAGATACCCAAAGCCACGCAGGTACTTCTTCAGATCAGCATCTGGGATGAAGAACCCGATGCTGTCGCCCTGGAGAGAGACCTGGCCGATTTTATCGGGCACCATTTCTATAAACCCTTAAAAGAGATGGAAATCGGCAAGCTGCTGCAGAATCTGCTGGTCATGCTGACCCGCCATCGCCTGCGCCTGCCCCCCAACATTTTTTTAATGATGAAAGCCATAGGCACGGTTGAAGGCATCGCCAGGCAGCTGGACCCGGATTTCGACATTATCACTCATGCCACGCCTTTTGCCCGCAGGGTTATGCTGGCCAGATACGCCCCTGGCCGGATAGCCGGAGAGTTCGTCCGCACGGCCGGAGGACTGCATCATTTCGCCCGTCAGTTTCCGGATGATCTGCTGGATATTTCCCGGCGCCTTAAGGATGGTAAAATAACCATCAATATCGAGCATAAAGGCTTTGACAACCTGATGACCACGCATGACCGGGTCAGCAACCGCCTCTCTTTCTCGATTATCATAGCGGCCCTGTTGATCGGATCAGCCATGATTGTCACGACCAAAATCCCTCCACTGGTATTCGGCATTTCCCTGTTTGGAATTATCGGATTTACCGGCGCGGCATTCATGGGAATATGGCTCCTGATCGGTATACTAAGAAAAGGACGATTGTAAAGCGGCGAAACCCGCCGCGAACTATCAATCAATGGCTTGACTTATTGAGGTTTATTGAATATTGTCACGGGAACACAATAGGTTTTGGTACTGAGACGTTTATCGGTATCAACATTAAGGAGCAACGGATATGCTTTCCGAAAAGATCAAACGAACCGGTATCAGGCAGAAGCTGCTGTTTTCAGTAATAACCATAACGGTCGTGCTGCTGTTTCTGATGTTTAATGTTCGAGGTTCGGCTATTGCCTTCTGGGTATTGGGCGTTATATTGATCGCTTCGCTATGTCTGGTAATATGGTTTATAGCCGGTGGAATCCTGTCTCCGATAAAAGATATTATCAGGATAGGTAAACAGTTATCCATTGACCTGTTTGTGGAAAAAAGCGATCTCACGGCCCGGGTCAGGGAGAGTGCCCGCAGCGAAAAAAGCTATGAATATGACGAAAAGGGTGAACTGGCTAAATGGTTTAACAAATTCATGAAAAAAATGCAGATCGTTATGTCGACTACCCGGGATCAGTCCATGATCGTTGACGCCGCCGCCAAAGAACTGATTGAGATAACCGAGTCAATGATGAAATCGATTGACAATAACAGGATCAGGACCAATGCGGTAGCGGGCGCCGCTGAAGAGATGAACGCCAACATGGAATCCGTATCCGAAACCATGGACAACGCCTCTTCCAATGTTAAAACGGTCGCCTCCGCAACATAAGAGATGCCCGCCACTATTACAGAGGTCGCGAAAAATTCTGAAAGCGCCAGTGCCATAACGGGAAACGCCGTCTCCCAGGCAAAAAAAGCTTCGGACCAGGTGGAGCAACTGGGCAAAGCCGCCAAGGAAATCGAAGAGGTGCTGGAAACAATTGCCGAGATTTCCGATCAGACCAATCTGTTGGCCTTGAATGCCACCATTGAGGCTGCCCGGGCCGGGGAGTACGGGAAAGGATTTGCCGTGGTAGCCAATGAAATCAAAGAACTGGCGACGGCTACGTCCGAAGCGACCATGGAAATAAAACAGAAAATCGAAGGTATTCAACACTCCACGGCGGGAACGATTACCGAAATCAATCAGATTACCACTATTATTCACGAAGTTAACGAAATGGTCTCCACCATCGCGACCGCGGTTGAGCAGCAGACCACCACCACCAGGGAAATTGCCAGCAATATCGCCAAGGCATCCACCGGCATCAGCGAGGTGAATGAAAATATCGCCCAATCCTCAATGGTGGCGGCTGAAATTGCCAAGGATATCGCCGCTGTAGATCGATCGGCCAGTAATATAGCGGAAAAAAGCCAGGAAGTAAGCGTCTGCGCCCAGAAAATGCGGGAATCCACCAGGGCCTCCCGAGACATGGCGACGCGGTTTATCGTCTAGCCGGATATTTTTTAAAATATCAGAACAAAGGTGTTGAATTATTTTATATAAAAAAATGATTGTGTCGGTTGTTTTAATATGATAAAAAATATT
>CAYSMV010000264.1:0-2937 GCA_964432245.1 uncultured Desulfobacterales bacterium | reverse complement strand
GCCGAATCGCTGCCGGAAGTTGATTTCTTTTTCGGCACCGGCGCTTATGACAGGGTGATTGACGCTCTGGAAAAGGACCCCGCGGGCATTGCTCGGTGTACCCTGCCGCCGCCGGAAAGCGTCAACCTTGATCATCTCTTTTCCGGTAGAATGTGGCCCCGGACCGGGTTTGCTTATCTGAAAATAGCGGAAGGCTGTGACCGGCGCTGTACTTACTGCATTATCCCCAGGCTGCGCGGCCGGCATAAAAGCCGTTTTCCGCGGGATATTATTTCCGAGGCGATTGCTCTGGCCGCCGCGGGGGTCCGCGAGCTGGTGCTGATCAGCCA
Organism: uncultured Desulfobacterales bacterium; assembly: GCA_964432245.1. Lineage (GTDB taxonomy): Bacteria > Desulfobacterota > Desulfobacteria > Desulfobacterales > Desulfosudaceae > JBFMDX01. The sequence goes on along the minus strand of CAYSMV010000264.1, from coordinate 2,608 downwards.
GGAAACATCCGCCTACGGCCGGGACCTGAAGCCGGCAACGGCCTTAACCGATCTGATCGCGGCCCTTTCGGCCCGGTTGCCGTCAACATGGATCAGACTGCTTTATTTACATCCTGAAAGCGTTAGCCCCGGATTGATCGGTGTCATCGCGGAACGGGACAATATCTGTTCCTATTTTGATATTCCCATTCAGCACGCCAGCGACAGGATATTAAAAAAGATGGGCAGGCATCACACCGTTACGGATCTCCAGCGGCTGTTTGACAGCATCCGCGAGAAAATACCCGAGGCCGCGTTGCGCACGACCGTCATGACGGGCTTTCCGGGGGAGACCGATGAGGACGTGGAACGGTTACTGAGTTTTATAAAAAAGATAGCGTTTGACCATCTGGGTGTCTTCATATATTCTGACGATGTCGATATCGCCTCCCACGGTCTGGCCGGTCATGTTCCCGGCGACGAAGCGGAGAGGCGTCGTCACCTGTTGATGACGACGCAGGCGCGGATCTCTCTTGCGCTTAACCGCCGCCGGGTGGGCAGAAAATATCGCGTGCTGCTTGAAGAACAGATCGACGACGGCGTTTTTGATGGCCGGGCCATGTTCCAGGCCCCGGAAGCAGACGGCATCATCAGGATTTTCGGCGAGTGCGGGGCGGAGCCCGGTGATTTCGTCGAGGCGCGCATAACGTCGGCGACCGACTATGATCTTGCGGGAAAGACCGTATGAGCGATAATCTGAAAAAAGCCATCCTGGCGGCCGTGACGGACGACTTGAACAATATCGAACAGGCTCTGGCCGAGAATCTTACGCCCTACCTGGACAGGGTTCGGGAAATAGCCGGCCACATTCTTTTCAGCGGGGGAAAACGGATTCGTCCGCTGCTGATGTTGTTGAGCGCCAGAATCTGCGGGTACGACAGGGCCGACGCGGTTACCGTCGCCATTCTTTTCGAGTATCTCCATACCGCCACGCTGCTGCATGACGACCTGGTTGATCTGGCCACGCTTCGAAGGGGCAAGCCGGTGGCCAACGCCATCTGGGGGAACGCCCCGGCGGTCCTGACCGGGGATTTTCTGCTGGCCAGGGCCAGCAGCCTGGCCGTCAGGACAAAAAAAATAGAAATTTTCGAAATTCTGTCCCGGATTACGGAAGACATGTCCCAGGGCGAGCTTCACCAGCTGGAAAGAAAAGGGAACCCTGAACTGTCGGAAGAAGAATATCTGCGGATTATCAGAAACAAGACCGCGGTTTTGATGGAGGGAGCCTGCCTGTCCGGCGCTATTCTCGCCGATGCTCCCGATACGCGGAAGAGAGGTTTATCCGAATACGGGCTGAATCTGGGGATGGCCTTTCAGATGGTGGATGACCTGCTGGACTACATTGCCGGCAGCGAAGAACTCGGCAAGACCGTGGGCGCGGACCTGCGGGAAGGAAAATTCACCCTGCCTTTAATCTTCACTCTGGCCCGGGCCGACCGGGATGACGCTTTGAAAATAAGAAATATAATGAGCAACAGGGCGTTTACGGATGATCAGTTCCTGGAGCTGAATCGCATGCTGGATCAATACGGCGGCATTGCTTATACCAGAGCCTGTGCGTCCGATCATGTCGCCAGGGCGAAAGACGCGCTTTCCGCTTTCGCGCCGTCGGCAGCGAAAGATATTCTGACGATGCTGGCCGATTATATACTGGTCAGAAACAGTTGATTTTTACTGGAGAGATCCGAGATGTTCATGCCTGTCCGGTTTTTTTTCGACAGCCGTTTGGCCTTTGCTTTCGTGCTGGCGTGTTTAATGGCGGGATCTGCTTCCCCGGCAATATCAGGCGATGGCCCGTCGAAAGATGTTCTTACGATCGTGACCATTGGAACCGCCCCCGTCAACGGAGACAATTCCTTTTCCGCCGAGCAGACGGCTATAAGCAATGCGCTGGAGCTGGCTGTCGAGCAAGGGTTGACAAGGGCCCTGCCGTCTGAAATTCTGGCCGACAATTTTGGGGAGATTTTGGCCGCTTTTCACGGGGGCGCGGAAACATTTATCCTTAACTACACGACGCTGGCGATGGTAAAAAGCAACGATTACTGCCGGGTCCTGGTGCGGACCGCAGTTTCAGTCGATGACACAAAAGAGCGCGTCAAACAAGCCGGTGTAATGATTGACAGGCAATCTTCTCCCCGGCTGGTTATTCTTCTGAGACAGGATCGTTCCGGTCAACCTTCGGCATACTGGTTGCAGGATGATGCCGCAAACGGCATCAATACCGTTGAAAAAGCAATGACGGAAAATTTTACAAAAAGAGGGATAACCGTATTGTCGCATGATCGCCGGGCGCCCGGCATCGATCTGCTATACGGTTCGGAGGAACCAAGCGATGAAGAGGCGCTGGAAATCGGGAAGGGCCTTGGTGCCGATTTTGTCGTTACCGGCAGATCATCGGTAATCCTTTCAGACAGTCGCACACCGGATACAGGAGGGGAAATTCTGGGTGTTCTTGATGCCCGTCTCCTGGATGCCAACACGGGCGATATCGTCTTCAGCATCAGCCTTCAGCGTCATTCCGATGTCATTGAAACCTTTCCGGCCGCGACCAGCGCTCTGGCCGCGGCCG
>CAYSMV010000263.1:0-1962 GCA_964432245.1 uncultured Desulfobacterales bacterium | reverse complement strand
GGACCCTCGCCTACACACAGCAGGGTTTGGATCCGGGAGGCGTCCCGGCAAATCCGGCACAGGGGACTGTCACTCAAGGTATAACATCTTGAGCACAGCATCGTCTGTTTCTTTAAATCAACCAGGCTTCTGGCCAGGTTGTTGACCTCTTTTTCGGTGGCGCGCAGCAGATGCATGGCCAGCCGTTCAGCGGTTCTCTGCCCGATTCCGGGCAGGCGCATAAGCTGGTTGATGGCGTTGCGGATGGATTGGGGATAGTGGTTCATGGCCTGGTTTATGTCAATCCGGGAATATTAAAGCCACCGGTCAGTTTGCTCATTTCCGATGATATCATTTCCTGGGATTTGGCCAGCGCTTCGTTAACGGCCGCCAGCACCAGGTCCTGCAGCATCTCCACGTCATCCGGGTTGACGACCTCTTTTTCTATGTTCAGTGAAACAATCTGCTGCCGGCCGTTGGCCACCGCTTTTACCATGCCGCCGCCGACGCTGGCTTCAGTCGTTTTTTCCGCCAGCTCTTCCTGCATCTTCAGCATTTTAGCCTGAAGTTTCTGAGCCTGTTTCATCATATTACCCATGTTTTTCATTGTCCCTGTCCTCCTGATTTCTATATTATGTCCTGGAATTGATGATGTCGCCTCCGAATATTTCCAGGGCATCAATTACAAGCGGATGTATGCCAGGTTGTTGCCGGGGACGCTGATCCCGTTTTATCTCTTCCGGTTTGATTTTATGGTTCAGCCTGACGGCCATCTCTTTTCCATAGAATGTCGAGCAGATGGTTTTCAGCGTTTTCAAATTTTTTTCCTGCGCGAGAATGTCCAGGTTGATCTTCGATCCGTAAACATCAACCTCAAGCTTATTGTCGTGCATCATTGACAGGGTGCTGTTTCTTAAATTCGCGGCCAGCAAAGGGTGCTTGTCATCGATGATGGCGAGTATGGCCTCCCATGCTTCGGCGAGGTCCATGTCCTGGGCGGCGGAGCGGATTTTTTCCCCGGCTTGTTGTTCCGCCGCTATTTTTTCAGTTTTGCCGGGATCAGCGGCGTTAGTGTCTGGCGGGTAGGTGTCCTCGGCCGTCGGCCCCGTTCTTTTTAAATACGGGTTGCCGGATATCCGTTCCTGAGGTTGGTTGCCGGTCGCCGAAGGGGCGGCGTCTGACGTCCCCATGGCGTTTCCATGACGGCTTTCCAGTTCCTGAAATCGGTCCTTCAAGGCCTCAATCTTCTCGATCAATGTGTCCACAGGCAGAACGGGCTGTAATCGGCCCACTTTGATCAACGCCATTTCCAGGGCAATTTTCGGCTGACTGGAATATCTTATTGTTTTTTCATCGTTCAGTAGAATGGACAGTATCTGGTGTAAGTGGATTTCCGTCGTATCCTTGATTTGTTTTTTGATCAGATCGATTTCATGGGAAGGAATGGCGGCCGAGGTTTCCATGTTTTTCCCCAGCTTCACGATCAGCAGGTCTCTGAAATGCGATATGAGCTCCGAATATATTTTTTTGATATCCATGCCGCTTCGATACATGCTGTCAACCAGGTCAAGAATTCTGGGCAGGTCTCCGCAAATCGCCGCTCCGGAGAGGGAAAAGAGGCTTTCCCTGTTGGTGATGCCCAGGATATCGATCACATGATCATGCGTCAGCCGGGTGTCGGTGCAACTCATGATCTGATCCAGGAGGCTCAGCGCGTCTCTGATACTGCCCCCGGCTTCCCGCGCGATGAGTTCCAGGCTTCTGTTTTCAATCTCGTATCCTTCTTCGGCGCAGAGGCGGGCCAGGTGACCAACAATAGAGGACAGAGAAACGTATGAAAGATCATAGCGCTGGCATCGTGAAAGAATGGTAACCGGAATCTTATGGGGCTCGGTGGTAGCAAATTCAAACATGACATGCGGTGGCGGTTCTTCCAGCGTTTTTAACAGGGCGTTGAAGGCGGACTGGGTCAGCATGTGGACT
>CAYSMV010000262.1:0-13510 GCA_964432245.1 uncultured Desulfobacterales bacterium | reverse complement strand
AACGAAAAGATCTTTGTCGGGGAAGGCGCCCGGCGCCTGCGCTGCGGGCCGGACATGGCCGGCCTGGTCCGGCGGCAGAACTATTTTTACGAAACCAAGAACGACATGGGCCTGGACAAGACCTATGCCGAGGCCCCGGTTTATCTGGATCAGGCCCACAAGGTGGCCGGCTATATTCTGTCCTTCATGGTGCAGGCCGCGGAGCAGAACGCCCTCGTTCCCTACCAGGCCGTAACCGTGACCGTGCCGGCCTCGTTCCAGATGAATCAGCGCCGCGACACCATCCGGGCCGGCGAGATGGCCGATCTTCACCTGGATCACAAAGACCTGCTGGAAGAGCCAGACGCCGCCCTGATCGACTACCTGATGTCGGACGACTGCCGGCTGAACCTGCCGCCGAAAGGCGAGTTTATCTGCGTTGTCTTTGATTTCGGCGGCGGCACCTGCGACGTGTCGGTGGTGGAGATCAAGCGCCGCGGCGAAGAAAGGCACCTGTCCCTGAGTGAATTGAGCGTTTCCCGGTATCATCGGCTGGGCGGCGGGGACATCGATGCCGCCATCGTTCACGAGGTGCTGATCCCGGACCTTGTCCGGGAAAACAAATTGGACCCCAAGGACTTGTCCTGGGAGGACAGGAAGCTGACCCTGGAACCCTGGCTGCTGTCCACGGCCGAAACCCTGAAGATCAAGCTGTGCAATCTGATACGGGACATGGAAGCCCGGGGCGCCTACGCCGAAGCGGACAAGGGCATGACCTTCATTCTGGCCCCGGCCATTACCTGCCGTGTCAACGGCGCGGAGTTTCGCCTCAACGAGCCGAAGCTGACCGCCGCCCGGTTTGAAGCCCTGCTGGCGCCGTTTCTGGACTCCGACCATCTCTACGCCCGGGAGACCGAATACCGGCTGACCCAGTCGATTTTCGCGCCGCTGGAAGACGCCCTGGACCGGGCCGGGCTCAAGGTTGACGAAGTTGACTTATGCCTGATCACCGGCGGGAGCGTGCTGATTCCCCAGGTCCGCAAGGCACTGGAAGCCTGGTTCGGCAAGGACAAGGTCGGCTGTCACGACGATCCGGCCCTGATGCAGACGGCGGTGGCCAGGGGCGCGGCCTGGAACACCATTTTCAAGGCCATTGCCGGCCGGCCCCTGATCGAGCCGGTGCTCCACGACGGCATCGACCTGGAGACCAACGACGGCACCCGCTACAGGATGATCGAACCTGGCACGACCCTGCCCTGGCCTCAAAACGGATCCTGGCGCCGCCTGGAGCTTGAGGTGCCGCATGCCAGCCAGTTGTTCCTGGGGAGACTGCGGATCAAGCTGTGGAGCGCCATTGAAGAACGACACCTGCTGAACGAAATCTGGGGTCTGCCGGAAGCCGCCTGCCCCGGCGACGAAATTGTCATGCAGTACCGCGTCACCGCCGGGAAACAGTTCGAGTGCCGGGCCTTTTTGAAGCGATGCCCGGACGCGGCCTTTGAGCGAACGATTGAAAACCCCCTGGTCAACGTGGTCAACCCCGGCTTTACCCGCCTGAAGATCGAAGAAACCGAGGAGAAGCTGCGCCGGGTTAAAGGCGGCACCCGCGAAAACCGTCAGGATTTTATCAACCTGGCCAAATGGCACGCGGAACTGCGGCAGCAGGAAAAGGCCCTGTACTACCTGCGCACGGCCTTGAAAAAGCTCGGCGGCCCGGATTATGAAGTCCTGAACCTCCAGGGGCTTTATTACAGAGACCTGAAAGATTATGACCGGGCGGAAAAAGCGTTCAAGGAATCCTGGCGAACCAATGATTCCTGGGCCGGCCCCCTGTTCAATCTGGCGCTTCTCTATCGAGACAGGCAGCAGTACGACACGGCTCTGGAGACCATTGATAAGGGGCTGGAAACCACGGATACACCCGGCGCCTACCTGTCCCTGAAGGCCGACATCCTCAGTCGCATGGAGCGGAAAAAGAAGGCCAGAAAAGCAGCCGGCCAGGCCGCTGAGAAGTTTTCGCCTTTGGGAAAACAGGACGAATGGGAATTGGGCTGGTATATCACCAACGCCCGGTTACTGAAAGACGACAAGGCCGTGGCCGCGGCCGAGGCGGAAAAGGAGCGCCGCAAAAAAGCCATTAACCTCAAGCCGGAAGACGACGACACCCCCCGGCCCGTGATTAAAGAAAGCCTGGTGCTTTTTAAGCGGGTTGACGCCGCCTGAAAAAAGGAGAGGTCATTATCCGGCCTGTCCGCATTTGGTGTCATTGTCCGACTTGACCGCATTTTGGCGTCATTATCCGGCTTGACCGCATTTGTGGTCATTGTCCGACTTGATCGGATAATCCAGCGCATTTGGTGTCATTATCCGGCTTGACCGCATTTGTGGTCATTGTCCGACTTGATCGGACAATCCAGAATAAAATTGCCTTTATACCTTATATATAAAAGGAGAAACCATGGAAATCATCGTCTGCCTGCTGACCATCTGCTTTTTTACTATCCTGGAAATACGGGACTTGAAAAACCGGGCTGCCCGCGCGTCCCGTCCCGAACCCGCGGACAAGGACTTCATCGTCCTGCCCTATTACTCCAAAGACTAAAAAAGGAGCGCCTCATGGCTGAAATCATTCCTATCGGCTCGTTCAGAAAAAAACGACGGGAGCGGCAGAGGCCGTCTATGTATCGCCCGGCGCGGGAACGCAAGGTGCTTATCTTCCAGCGGCGATATCCGAAGCAAAAGGAACGACTGGTTATGGCTCAGTTTATAATAAAGCCGGGCAAAAAAGGGGAATACCCGACCTTCGAGGAAGCGGTCTGGTTGGATTAAACTCCATATCCGCCTGACTTTTAAAAAAAGGCATGTTGACAGCCGGCCGCGATGGGGCTAACTAATATCGCGGGGGGTAAAAGCAGGTAACGGCTCCCTGTCATCAGCGGACAGGCCAAGACAACGAAGAATCCATTGCTTTTGCGGTCATTGTCCGGCCACCCGATCAAGTCGGATGGTAAACTTGACCGCTTTTGTGGTCATTGTCCGACTTGATCGGACAATCCAGCGTTCTTGCGGTCATTGTCCGGCCATTCGATCGAGTCGGATGGTAAACTTGACCGCTTTTGTGGTCATTGTCCGACTTGATCGGACAATCCAGAATAAAATGCCGTTACCTTATTAATAGCAGGACATGCCATCTTGGGAAAAAAGCACAAGCCAACAACAAAAACAGACCACCCGTGCCGCTTTATGGTTTCCCGATTCAAGCGCTATTGCATCGGGAATAAAGGATTAAATGCAATCATGATGCAATGTAATAACAATAACCACCTGATTTTAAATGATATAGATTGGGCCTTATTTACACAATAAACCTATATATTGACCTAATAGCAACTATGGAACATGCGTGCTTTTTATATGGGTTACCCAATTCTCGACGCACTGCGTCGAGAATTGACCTGGACCCATTACCGCATTCTGTTGCGTGTGGGAAAGCCGGCGGCTACGGCCTCATATATCAATGCTTATCGGGAAATGCGGGAGCAGCCCCTGCCTGAAAGAGGGCGAAAATTGAGTTGTCGACAGATTGTCGACAACTGGCGAACGGCCCATTTAACATTTTGAAAGTTGACGATCTGATAACAGCAGAAGGGAATAAGATGACCCCTGATCAACTTGAACTGTTACTGGCTTCAAATGAAGACGAACGCCTCGAATTCAAGGAGGCCAGGACCGGCTTTCATTTTGACAAGCTGACGCAGTATTGCGCGGCCCTGGCCAATGAGGAAGGCGGCGATATCGTCCTGGGCGTAACCGACCGGCGCCCCCGGCAGGTAGTGGGCACTGGCGCTTTCCCTCAACCGGAACGGACCCGGACCGGTTTGATCGAAAAGCTTCACCTCAATATTACCTTCAGCCTGATCGATCACCCCGACGGCCGGGTTCTGATTTTCCATGTGCCCAGACACCCCCTGGGAAGCCCGGTCAAAGCCGACGGCATCTACTGGCAGCGCCGGGCCGACAGTTTGGTCCCCATGTCCGAAGACCGTTTGCGCACCATTCTGGCCGAAGCCGGCCACGATTTTTCCGCTGATATCTGCCCCCAGGCCGTCATGACCGATCTGGACCCGGATGCCATTGAAGACTTTCGTCAACGATGGATAAAAAAATCCGGCAACCCGGGCCTGGCCGCCCTTTCTGATGAACAGATACTCAATGACATCGAAGCCATGGTGGATGGAAAGCTGACCTATGCCGCCCTGATCCTGTTCGGAACTCACGCGGCCATGGGCCGCCATCTTGCCCGGGCGGAAGTGGTGTTTGAATCCCGCTCTTCCGACGCCTCCGGCCCGGCCCGGCAGCGGGTGGATTTCCGACAGGGGTTTTTCAGCTTCTACGACAAATTGTGGGATTTGATCAACCTGCGCAACGACTTGCAGCACTTCCAGTCCGGCCTGTTTATTGAAGATATTCCCACCTTCTCCGAACGACCCGTGCGCGAGGCCATCCTTAATGCCGTCAGCCACCGGGACTATCAGCTTCCCGGCAATGTCTTTGTCCGCCAGTATCCCCGCTGCCTGGTCATTGAAAGTCCCGGCGGGTTTCCTCCGGGAATCAGCGAGCAAAACATTTTAGACCGCCAGGCCCCGCGCAACCGGCGCGTAGCCGACATCTTCGCCAAATGCGGGCTGGTGGAACGCTCCGGCCAGGGCATGAACCTGATGTTTGAGGTAAGCATTCAGGAGGGCAAATCCGTTCCGGATTTTACCGGCACCGACGCTTATCAGGTGACGTTGACCTTAAACGGCCAAATTCAGGATGTCCGTTTTCTCCAGTTTCTGGAAAAAGTGGGCCGGGAAAAACTGGAGCTCTTCAATACCGAGGATTTTCTCCTCCTGGACCTGATTCACCGGAGCCGGCCCATTCCCGACCACCTGAAACCCCGGCTTCACCGCCTGGTTTCCATGGGCATTATCGAAAGATACGGCCGGGGCCGGGGCGTCCGCCATGTGCTTTGCCGTCGCTATTATAAAATGACTGGAGAAAAAGGCGCCTATACCCGGAAGAAAGGCCTGGACCGGGAAACCAACAAGGCCCTGCTGCTCAAACATATAGAGGAAAACAAAGACACCGGCAGCCGCCTGAGCGAACTCATGCAGGTACTGCCGGCTTTGTCCGACAACCAGGTGAAAAAAATCGTTGCCGAGCTTCAAACCGAGGGAAAAATCTACCATACCGGAACCACTCGATCCGCCTTGTGGTATCCGAAGCAATAAGATTGCATTGGGCCGATAAAACGCAAAAAACCTAATAGCGGCCCAATACAATAAGCGTAACTTATTGATATTGAAGGGTTGGAATTGGGCCACAAAACAGATGAAACATAATCAGCGCAATAATGGCAGGAAGGTTATGGCAAAGAAAGATAACACCGAAACAAAGATGGACAATCCTGTTCGGGATATCGAAACCAAGAGCATGACATATTATGCGCATAGCAAGGAAACTGAACCGCCGGAGAGTTGGCAGCCGCTTGAAGAGCACTTGAAAAACGTTGGACTGTTGGCGGCTCAATTCGCCTCTTATTTCAATGCAGAATCATGGGGAGGGACTGCCGGAGAGTCTCATGATATCGGAAAAGGAATAAATGAATGGCAGGCATGGTTACGCCGAGTAAACAATATCGAAGATGATTGTTTCGTGAAATTTTATATCGGCCACATTCAACATGCCATTCATGGAGCAAAATGGTTATATGACCATTCGCAACAGGCGGGAAAACTTTTATCCTATTGTGTTGCAGGGCATCATGGCGGTCTTTCAAATTGGTTTGATCAAGAAGGTAACGGTCTGAAATCCAAGCTGAGCAAACCCTTACCGGCAAGCAATACTCCCTTGCAGGAGCCGACATTTGAAAAAAAGCTTCCTTTTTCTGTAAAGGAAAGCAACCGGCTGGGCTTTCAAGTGCAATTTTTTATAAGAATGACTTTTTCTTGTCTTGTCGATGCCGACTACTTGGATACGGAACGTTTTCTAAATCCCGAAAAGTATAAATGGCGATCTACGTACCCATCCTTAAAAGACTTAAATGAACGATTTTGGCGGGCATTTGAAAAAATACGTAAAAACGCAAATCCCACAGAAGTTAACCAACAGCGTAAAAAAGTGTTGAACGACTGTCTTGTGGCGGCAAAATTAAAACCAGGGCTGTTTTCCCTGACTGTTCCCACCGGAGGTGGAAAGACGCTTTCTTCTCTTGCTTTCGCCTTGGAGCATGCTTGTAGACAAAAAGACAAAAAAGACATCAAACGAAGAATTATATATGTGGTCCCCTTCACCACCATTATCGAGCAGAATGCTGAGGTCTTTCGTAATGCACTTGGTGAAGATGCCGTATTGGAACATCATTGCAACTTTATCCCGGAGGATTTTGACTGGAAAACAAGACTTGCCGCAGAAAATTGGGATGCGCCTGTTATCGTTACCACAAACGTTCAATTTTTTAATTCGTTTTTCAGCAGAAAACCTTCCACATGCCGAAAGCTTCATAATGTGGCACAAAGCGTGGTTATCTTTGATGAAGTCCAAGCGATACCCGTTGAAAAACTGAAACCTTGCCTGGAAGTATTGAAAGAACTTACCCAGAACTATGGCGTCACTGCCGTACTTTGTACTGCAACCCAGCCGGCAATTGAATACTCAGAGCACTTTAAATCTGGATTAAAAAACGTCACCGAGATCATACAGGACGTCCCATCTTTGTTCGGTGCATTCAAGCGAACGCAAGAAGAATATATCGGTAAATTTGACGAAGCCGGCCTTGCAAATAAGTTGATAGAACAGAAGCAGGTACTCTGTATTGTTAATACCCGCCCGCAGGCATTGGATGTGTTTAACTTGCTGCCTGCTGATGAAGGGACCTTCCATCTCAGTGCGTTGATGTATCCGGCGCATCGTTCCCGTAAGTTTAAAGAAATCAAAAACCGTTTAACAAACAGATTGCCCTGCCGCGTCGTCAGCACATTATTGATCGAGGCAGGGGTTGATGTGGATTTCCCGGTTGTTTTCAGGGTATCAGCCGGCATGGATTCAATTGCACAGGCTGCCGGACGATGTAACAGAGAGGGGCTGCAAAATCAGGGAGAGGTTTCTATTTTTAAATTTGAGACAGATCCCCCGTCTGGTTTTTTCAGACAGACATCACAGTGCGCAGAGCGGTTATTTAACAAATACGCTGGAAGGTTGTTGGAGCCGAATTGCATCCATGAATATTTTTTGAGCTATTACTGGATCAATGAAAACCGCATGGATAATGACGGCATCGTTAAACTCTGCAATCAGGGGGGCACCGGTGATATCCAATTTCAAGATATTGCCGAGTTCCAAATGATAAAAACCGCGACCTGCCCCATTATCATTGCTTTGGAAGATGAGGCTGTCTCTCTGGTGAAACAATTGGATTTCATGGAACATGGTGGTTCCATCTTACGGAAGCTGCAACAATATACCGTTCAGGTCTATCCATACCAGTTGGCTGCTTTGGATGGTTGGCTCGAAAATCCAAAACCGGGGATTTTTGTTTTGCGTTCGCCACAACTGTATTCAGATAAAACAGGATTAACCTGCACACCGCCGGAAGGAGAAGCCTTTTTCGGATAATAACAAGGAAGGGGGTTTTTATGAGTTATGGAATTAAACTTAGGGTCTGGGGAGATTACGCACTCTTTTCAAGACCGGAAATGAAAGTGGAGCGCGTCAGTTATGATGTCATGACGCCTTCTGCTGCGCGCGGAATCTTGGAGGCGATTTACTGGAAACCTGAAATCAGATGGGTAGTGGATCGCATCCATGTCTTGAGCAAGGTACGGTTTGAAAATATCCGCCGTAACGAGCTGTCAAATAAAGCATCGGTTTCAGATAACGTAATCCGGACGGGGAATGTTCTTGTTTGTCAGTTTATTGAGGATGACCGTCAGCAAAGGGCGTCCATGGTTTTAAAAAATGTCGATTATATTATTGAGGCGTACTTCGAACTGACCGGCAAAGATGCTTCTGACCCCGGCAAGCACTTGGCGATTTTTGAGCGACGCGTCAAAAAAGGGCAATGTTTTCAACGACCATATTTTGGGTGCAGGGAATTCCCGGTAAGTTTTGAGTGGTGCGATGCGCTCCCGGCATCACAATTAACCGGTGAGCAGGACTTGGGTTACATGCTGCACGATATCGACTTTGAGGATAATTTAACCCCCCGGTTTTTCCGTGCCGTGATGCAGGATGGCATAATTGATTGTCGGAAGGAGGTGGTAGCATGATTTTTCCCTCATTGATTTTATATTACGACCGTTTAAACCGACACGGGGATGTTCCGACTTTCGGATTCAGCGTGGAAGATATCGGATTTTTTATCACAATTAATAAAGACGGTAAACTTGTGGGGGAGCCGACAGATCTACGAACCAACATTAATGCGAATACTTATGAGTTTAAACCATCGGTAGTTCCCTATTCCAATAGTGTTAATGTTCGGTCGGGCAAGGGCGCGGAAATCACACCAAATTTTATGACGGATAAAGCAGACTATATATTTGGGATGTCGATGAATTCCCCCAAAAAAATACACCATGAGTCATTTAAAGCCTTAATAGAAAAGGTATGCCCCGACGACTCTAATGATGTGGGTATTCTGGCGGTTAAGGCTTTTTTAAAAAACTGGCAGCCCGAAGATTCGCTGACATTACCATTTTGGAAAGAAATCAGCGGTACACATGGAAAATGGATTGCGTTTCAGCTTGAGGGAGAACATGGGTTTATTCACGAACGGGAGGCAGTAAGAAAAAGATGGGAAGCTTATGTAACAAAAAAAGAATACGACACAGGGCTCAGTCTTGTTGACGGGAAAGCTCACCCCTTGCAGCCTCAATATTCCCAGTTCAAATTCGGGTCAGGCGCGTCTCTGGTTTCTTTTAATGAAAATGCCTATGAATCTTACGGAAAAAAAAGAGGAGGAAACGCACCGATCAGTGTGGAGGCGGAATTTAAAAGTGCTACCGCCCTGAAACACCTTCTTCGAAGCAGAACCCAGCGCATCAAAATCGGAGATGCAACAACCGTATTCTGGACGGAAAGAGATTCTCCTGTTGAATCGTTCATGGGGATCATCCTTAACCCGCAAGACGATGGGTTCGACAATTTATCCCTTCAAAAATTTCTGGAGGCTGCCAGCAAGGGGAGTAAACCGGAAATTCCTGATTACGACGGGGATGTTAAGACTTATGTGCTGGGGCTTTCTTTGAATAAGGCCCGGCTTGCCGTCCGTTTCTGGCATGTCTGTTCTGTTGATCAGTTAAAAGACCGAATCGGGCGTCACTTCAATGACCTTCAAATGGAAAGATATTCAGAAAAGGATATTCCTTTCCCAGGTGCTTGGCATTTGTTGAAAGAGACCGCGCGTGAACCCAAAGATATCTCTCCTCTTTTGGGTGGGGCTTTGATGCGGTCAATTCTTGAAGGAATCAACTACCCTTTTAATCTATACAACGGCGTACTTAACCGGATACGTGCGGAACAGGCAAAAAAAGACAAAAAAACAGGAAAACAAATTCAAAATGTAACATATTTGAGGGCTTCGATTTTGAAAGCCGTACTAAAACGAAACTATAGAATGGAGGTGCTTATGTCGCTGGATACAGAAAAAAAGGACATTGCCTATTTACTGGGCCGATTGTTTGCCGTGCTTGAAAAAGCCCAGAAAGATGCTTTGGGCGGGAAAATTAACGCAACAATCAAAGACCGGTTTTATGGCGCAGCTTCTTCAACACCCGCCAGTGTATTCCCCCGTCTGTTAAGGCTTGCCCAACACCATATCGAAAAATCCAAATATGGATATATTTCAGACAAAAGGATCGAAGAGATTATGGACGATATTGTAGACTTCCCCGCCCATCTAAATATGAAGCAGCAGGGATTGTTTGCCATTGCGTATTACCAACAACGAAACGAATTGTATAAAACGAAAACTGATCAACAGGAGGAAGCGACCAATGAGTGAAGCAATAAAAAATCGATACGAGTTTGTGCTGCTGTTTGACGTTAAAAACGGAAATCCAAATGGAGACCCCGACGCCGGGAATCTTCCACGCATCGATCCTGAAACCAGCCACGGTATTGTAACGGATGTATGTTTAAAACGAAAAATTCGCAATTATGTTGAACTCACCCAAAAAGAAGAAGCTCCATTTCTCATCTACGTGAAAGAGAAAGCGATCCTTTCTGAACGCCGGAAACCAGCTTATGAAGCTGTAGCAGATGAGGTAGGAGCGGGAGAAAGGATCAGCAAAGCACGCGCCTGGATGTGTAAAAATTTTTATGATGTCCGAACATTCGGAGCCGTCATGTCAACTAAAGAAAACAATTGCGGACAAGTTCGCGGCCCGGTCCAACTGTCTTTTTCTGAAAGTGTCGAACCGGTTGTTTCATTAGAGGCGACTATTACAAGGATGGCGGTAGAAACGGCCAAAGAAGCAAAGGATCAGGATGGCGACAACCGAACAATGGGAAGAAAAACGTACGTCCCCTATGGCCTCTATCGAACTCATGGTTTTATCTCTGCTCCACTGGCCAAACAGACCGGTTTTTCCGAAGATGATTTAAAACTGTTTTGGAAGGCCATTCTGAATATGTTTGACCATGATCATTCAGCGGCCCGTGGTGAAATGGCGGCCAGAAAACTTATCGTCTTTAAGCACAACTCGGAACTTGGAGATGCACCAGCGCAAAAGCTGTTCGAACTGGTTAAGATTGAGCGTATAGGTGACAAGGAGAAACCGCCGCGGTCGTTCGCGGATTATAAGGTAACCATAGGAGTACCTCCTGAGAATGTAGAGAAAAAGGAGATGCTGTAGTACTTCGAAAATTAGGTAATAACCAATTAATATGGGTAATAAATTAGGCAATAAGAACGCTGCGTACAGTCAGGATGACCTGATCCTGTTGTCGGCGTTGCAGCATTTTATTTTCTGCCCCCGGCAGTGCGCTCTGATCCATGTCGAGCAGATTTGGACGGAGAATTTGTTCACGGCCGAAGGCCGGGTCATGCACGAGCGGGTGCATGAGGAGGGCCGGGAGTCGCGGGGAGACGTACGCATCGAGCGCGGCGTGCCGCTGTGCTCGATGCGGCTGGGGCTGTCGGGCAAGGCCGACGTGGTGGAGTTTCACCGCCAGGCGGACGGTGTTTGGCTGCCGTTTCCCGTGGAGTACAAGCGGGGCAAGCCCAAGCCGGACGAGTGCGACACGGTCCAGCTTTGCGCCCAGGCCCTTTGTCTTGAGGAAATGCTGAAGAAGGAGATTCCGGCGGGCGCGCTGTTCTACGGCAAGACCCGGCGAAGGGCGGATGTTTGCTTTGACGAGCCCCTTCGCCGGAAAACTGAAGATACTGCCATGCAGGTGCATAAGCTGATCGCGTCCGGAATAACGCCGGAGCCGGTCTATTCGCCCAAGTGTGAAAGCTGCTCCCTGTTAAACTTGTGCCTTCCCAAAACGGCGGGCAAGCGGGAGGCGGTCAAACGTTATCTTGCAAAGGTGCTGGCAGAGGAATGAAAAAACACTTAAACACATTGTTTGTCACCAATTTAGTGGGTAGTGGGAACCCCATGGTAGTAGTAACAACATGGATGGTAATCTAAAAAAAATGGACTTGAGGGGTGAAAACATGGAAACAAAGCTGGTTGTATTCAAGGGAAAAGAAATCAGAAGAGCACTACATGCTGATGAGTGGTGGTTTTCGGTTTCGGATGTTGTGGAGACGCTGACTGATAGCACCGATCCAAAGCAATACATTAAAAAAATGAGGCGGCGCGATCCGGAGTTGAATTCATACTGGGGTACAATTTGTACCCCCCTTGAAATAAAAGCGCCTGATGGAAAAATAAGAGAGACAAATTGCGCCAACACCGAGATAGCCCGAAAACAGGACACCCAGGGATTTGATGAAAACAAAACGGCGGCCAGAAAAGGCGGCAGAATTTCCGGGGAAGCAAGGGAGAAACTGGAAACTGAAACCGGCTTCAGGGTCGTTTCATCGGAAAACTACCTGACCGAACCGGAAGGCAGAAAACGCCTGACAAGGAAAAAGAAAAGAGAGTGATTCTCCTTCATAATTCAGGAGGCGTTTAACCGGCTTCCTGGTGATTTCAGCTTTGGCTATTTATACCCAAAGGATAAATAGCCATAAAGGCGGAGAACTTCGCGTGAAAAAACACTTAAACACTCTGTTTGTCACCACCCAGGGCGCCTACCTGTCCAAGGACGGCGAGACAGTGACGGTCAAGGTGGAGCAGGAAGTCCGGCTGCGAATTCCCATTCACACCATCGGCGGGATTGTGTGCTTCGGCAATGTGTCGGTCAGCCCTTTTCTGATGGGGTTTTGCGCGGAAAAGGATGTAGCGGTCAGTTTTCTGTCCGAGTACGGCCGGTTTCTGGCCCGGGTGCAGGGGCCGGTCTCCGGCAATGTGCTGCTGCGCAAAGAGCAGTTCCGGCGGTCTGATGACGCTTCGGCTTCGGTGGAGATCGCCCGGTCAGTGCTCATCGGCAAGCTGGCCAATGGCCGCACTGTTTTGCAGCGGGCGTTACGGGATCATGGTGACAAGATCGACCAGGCCCCGATGCAGCGGGCCGTTCAGATGATTGGCGCGGCCTTGAAACGCCTGCCGAATGAGATCGAACT
This sequence comes from uncultured Desulfobacterales bacterium, assembly GCA_964432245.1. Taxonomy (GTDB): domain Bacteria; phylum Desulfobacterota; class Desulfobacteria; order Desulfobacterales; family Desulfosudaceae; genus JBFMDX01. Next base: position 813 of record CAYSMV010000262.1, on the reverse strand, counting down.
GAACACCATCCGGGGTATTGAAGGCGACACGGCCAGAATCTATTTTGACGTGTTTGATCATATGATCGTGGCCCAGAAGGAGGACTTTACTTTCAACGGCCGCAACCGGCGGCCACCCCTGGACAATGTCAACTGCCTGCTGTCGTTTCTTTATTCGATGCTGGCCCATGACGTGCGGTCGGCCCTTGAGTCGGTTGGCCTTGATCCCCAGGTGGGGTTTCTGCATCGGGACCGGCCAGGCCGGCCGGGTCTGGCTCTGGATATGATGGAGGAGTTCCGGCCGTTTTTCGCGGATCGCCTGGCCCTGTCGCTGATTAACCTGGCCCAGGTTAACAAGAAAGGTTTTACTCAAATGGAGACCGGCGCGGTGCTGATGAACGACGAGACCCGCAAGACCCTGCTGGTGACCTATCAGCAGCGAAAGCAGGATGAGATTCTGCATTCGTTTTTAAATGAAAAGGTGACGGTCGGCCTGCTGTTTCATGTTCAAGCCTTTTTACTGGCCCGGTATCTGCGGGGAGATCTGGATGCGTATCCGCCCTTCATATGGAAATAAGGGGGATTCACTATGATGGTTCTGGTGAGCTATGACGTGGCCACCACCGAAGCAGGCGGTCAGAAGCGGCTGCGGCGTGTGGCCAAGGCCTGTAAGGATTACGGGCAGCGGGTGCAGTATTCGGTTTTTGAGTGCGAGGTGGACCCGGCTACCTGGACTCTTTTAAAACAGCGGCTGATCCGGGAGGCGGATTTGGAAAAGGATAGCCTGCGGTTCTATTTCCTCGGATCGAACTGGAAGCGCCGGGTGGAACATCT
>CAYSMV010000261.1:0-2377 GCA_964432245.1 uncultured Desulfobacterales bacterium | reverse complement strand
TTTTCGAGATTTTAAGCCAGTAAAAATAACATTGGTGTCTAAAACAATTTTCATGTGGTATTATATATCATACCATAAAATGACAATCAAGTCTTTTTTTGCAGAATGTTGCTAATCAGCCGCGCGGCTTCTTGCGTCGGCTGACTTAGCTTTGTTATACCCAATTTTATTTCGAATAATTGAAACCAAATCTGATTGCTGCTTATCGGGTAACGTTAGAAACCCGGGCACACCCTTTATAATGGTTTTGATGTTAATCCGATTACAAACGAATATTCTTTCAATTGAAACACCGTCAATTATTTTATAGGGTATATAGTACCGATGATAGAAGGCCCTGATTTCAATGCCTTCATCGTATATAAGCAGCCTGATAAAAGCTCCTCTGAGACCTTGGATGATGCCGAAATGATCAGTTATTTTTAAAGGTGTTCTTTCCCTCTGAAACCGAGATATTCTTTTGTTGTAAAGCAAAGGCCCTACCACAATCACCAGAATGATAACCAAAAGGATTATCCCGCCACCTTGTCTGAAGTTTTTGTGCTCTAAAAACGGACCCAGGAATACGCCTACCAATGCCCCTCCAGACATCAACGCCAGCAGGACAATGACAAAGCTTGCACCTATTCCCCATGGAAATAATGAGTCTGAATATTTTCGATTCATGGGTATAAAGGTTGAGCTCATTGGTTTTCAAGGAACGCAGCAGAGTGAAAAATCCAGTGCAGTAATTTATTGCTATTTTCTGTTCTCATCGCCGTCAGATTTCGTAAGCATCAATCGGCTCATTCACGAAGGTTTGTTGATAATCCTTGGGACTTAAAACGGTGTCATAGAGGCCGATTTCTTCGCCTTCATGTTTGTTAATCCCGGTATAGATCAGGCTGGCATCCTCGTAGCGCTTAAACTTGTATACCGCATCATTCATCAAGGCGCTGTTAAAGACGCCAAGACTGACCAGCAATTCAAAATCCTTCACGGTCAAGCCGGTGACTTTCTTGAAAAGCCCCGGCTCAAGTTGGGTTATCACATCCTTCAGACACCGCTCACGATAGTCTGTCAAATACATGAAGATCGGTACGCGAGTGGCGAACTTGATCAGCTTCTCCTGAATTTCCTTTCGCTTACTCTTGTATTCTTTTTCCGCTTCTGTCAGTTCCTTCTTTTCCTTCGGCGTAAGATCCTCGTCGTTCTTTTCCTTCCGAGTTTTTTTCACGGCTTCAGATTTGTTGATGATGGTTTCGATCTCCTGGTTCAGATTCCGGAAGCCCTCGATCCTCATCAGCGCTTCCATAGCCGCTTTGTTAGCCATCAATCGCTGTAATGTGGCATTATCGACATTAACCAGCAACGCACTTTCCCAGCGGCGCGCCAGCAGGGTTGCGGTCGTTCCGCTCATCGCCATATCCAATATGCCGGCGGCATCGATCTGCTTCATGGAACTGCCGTCATAGGCCAGTACAGGCAAAAAACTGATGAACTCCTCCACCTTCTTTTCCGGGTTCGACTCGTCAACGTTCAACCGGCAACTGTACTCGGCGATCTGCCGCAAGGCCCGGTCCGGTGCGAAATCAAAGACATAGCATTCCTCTTTGATAACCTGCTCCCGGTTCGGCGCATTGCCATCGGGATTTAACACCGCCCACGGAGACTGCACCCGAAACGCCGCCTGAAAATACGTCTCCGGTGTCGAAGCATTGCGAAGCATGAAGATGCCCGCCCATGGCCTGACCGTCACGCCGGTGGTCAATTTCCCGCATGACAGGGTGATTGTCTTCGTTTTCAGCGGATCGTCCATGGCGTCGAGCACCGGTGGCAATGCGTAAGCCCCAATACCGGCGGCGCTACCCGCTGCAACGACCACCTTGTAGTCATGATAAAACCGGTTCTGCTTTTTTGCCAGCAGGTTTCGCATGGCGTGACAGGCCGCCACGCTGGGCAAAAACCAGAAAGTGTGCGAAAGCACATTCAACAGCCGTACATCGGAATACGGCATCGGCGGCTTTTTCGCGCCCAGCTTGAGATTGTCAACGCTCGTCGGCTGAAATGCCCCCCGGATCAGGTTAAGCCATTTCTGCACCTCGTCCTGATACTTGAATTTTGCCTTATTGCCGACGCCTTCGGCGGAAAAGAAGATGTTCAGGTCGAACTCGTCAAACTCCCCCTGCATGGCGATTTCCCGTATCGCGTCGGGTAGCTGATAGGTCATCAGCACCATGCGCGGAAGGCAGGCATATGGATTGTCCGGCCCCGGCCACTCCGTTTTGGCCCGCTGCTCATCCGAATACGTCCAGTTGAAAATCTGCTCCTCAATGAACTCGCCGGAAGCGATGGCCCGAAACGGTGTTCCGGACAGGTATAGATAGCCGTCCGTCGT
>CAYSMV010000260.1:0-4923 GCA_964432245.1 uncultured Desulfobacterales bacterium | reverse complement strand
TAACCAGAAGCGCATAGAAATATTGCGCTGCGATCAGCAGCAGCGCCGGCACAAAACATGCCGCGAACAGCCCCTGGACGCCCACATTCGCGACAATAGCATATAAAATAACCGCTACACATGGAGGAAAAAGAATCCCCGGGCCGCCGGATACGGTGACAAGCCCCAGGCTGAACCTGTCCGTATATTCCTTTTCTTTTAACGCCGGGAATATCAACCCGCCGAAGGCGACGATGGTCACCGCCGAAGCGCCGGAAAAGGCGGTGAAAACGGCCGTCGCTATGATCGCGGCAAAACAGACGCCCGCTTTTGCCCAGCCCAGGACAAGCTCAAAAAACTGCAATAAACGATGGGGAAGATTTGTCTCCGCCAGGTAATAACCGACAAACACAAACAAAGGGATCGCGATAAGCGCCGAGACACTGGTCAGCCGATACATCTCCACAAAGACAGCCGTTGGCCCTATACCGGATACATACGTAAAACAGATGAGCGATGCCGCGGCTATGGCGACAAAAAGGGGCGCTCCGATCAGAAGAAGCAAGATGATGCCGGCAATGGATAAACCAGTAATCATTGACTTTCCTCTTTTAAAAGGGTGGCCAGTTTTCTTATCGCATGAAGCCCGAAATACATGCTTATCAGACCGAAAGATATGGGCATCACCACGACAAGAATCCAGACAGGCCAGCCCATAAAACAGGTTACCTCTTCAATCTGACGTTCCACGGAAACAAATTGACAGGCCCCCCGGCAAAGAAAGGCGCAGATAACCGCAGCCGCAAGATGACCCGCTGTTTCCAGAATTTTTCTGGCAGATCCTTTAAGTACGATCGGGACAATGTCTATTCTTATATGGGCATCATCTTTGGCCGCAACGGTTGCCCCCAGCAGCGCTATCCACAGCACCAACTGTTTTAAAAACTCATCCGACCATACAATGCCGCCCTGAAAGACATATCGATAGACCACGGCAGCGAAGCCGACCGATATGAGACAGGCAAAGACCAATACGACCGAAACATTGATTGTTTTTTCCAGAAACGTTTCGAGAGAAAGAAAAAATTTTATAGCCTTCAATCGGACCTCCCCCGTCTATCAGAATCGGTAACCCTCTCCGGCCAATTTTTTCTGCAAGGAAAAAAGTTTTTAATTCAAATGGGCTTTTGACTTGTTAGTCGATGTACAATAAACATAAACAAACCATCCCGGTCTGTCAAATAAAAAAAATTATATTTAAGAGGTAGAGATAAGGAGTTGTTTTTATGTCCAGGGACTATAGCGAGGCCGGGCCTGTGTGTCAATATTTTTTCGGCCATTTTTAAGGTAGAGATAAGAAGTCGCTTTAATAAGGTTGATTTGTGCGTCTGAACCGGTGGTTGCAACACTCGGCCAGAATTTCCTTTAACATCATATCGGGACGTTTTTATTACGAAGTATTAAAAAAACAACGCCCGGTTTCTAATTCCAGTCTTTTATCTTGACTTTGTAGCGATATCTTACGAATCGATTCGGCACAAGCTGCCAGGCGATCCCCTTTTTATGATGATTATGATGATGAGGCCAGGCGTTTGGAAAGCCGGCGCGCCAGAGACATAATGGTCAGGGAAGGCGGCAATCCCCAGGATTCGGGAATGACGCTGGCGTCAACCACGTAAAGATTTTTAAAGGTTGTTTCCAGGTTTTTATCCACGGTATGACCGATGCGACAGGTCCCGCCCGGGTGAGCGGCTCCGTCTCCGGTAAACCATATATCCCTGGCGCCCATGTTTTTCAGAACATCGCGGGCAATAATCTTCCCTTTGTTCAGCCTGTATTGATCGGCGGCTGTCAGGGGTTTTGATTTTATCTGTTCATCAACCGTGATGACGCCTTCGATATCATCTCTGACTTTAATGAGCTGTCCGATGAGACGCCCTCTTCCTTTCAGCGCCTTGAGCGGTTTTAAGCTCGTAAACGCGTAGTCCAGCATAATGAACAAGGGCACCGGCATGTCCGTTACCATCACGCCTTCTTCTTTCAGGTGAACGCCGGCCACCATGGGGAATTCATTGACCGGTTTAAGCGGTTTGTCGGAATATCCGAAGGCGCAGACAAAAGGATCGAAAAAGAAAGTCTGGCCGGCATCGGGGATTCCCGATTTCTGTAAGATCGCCGGGCTTCCGATGCCGCCGGCGGATATCACCACCGCGTCGGCGTTAATGGTCAGGGTTTCTCCTTTTTTGTTGGTCGCCTTTACACCCGTGGCGATTCCGTTTTCCACGATGACTCTTTCACAGAAGGTGTCGGTCATCAGTCTGGCGGAACCGTCCACGGCTTCCAGCACCCAGTCCCGGGCCTGAAATTTAGCTTTATGCGGGCAGCCGTAAAAGCAGGAATTGCAATTGGTGCGGCAGTTGTTCCAGTTTACAAACTTGGGGATTTTTTTCCAGTCATATCCCAGCGATTGAGCCGATTCCATCAGGGCCCGGGCTCTTGGCCCGAGCAGTTCGTCAGGGATGGGGGAGACATTCAGTTCGGTCTTGATCTCCTGTACCTCGTCGGCAATGTGGACGTCATACCTGGCAAACATGTCCAGGGGCGGCTCCCAGGCGCAGCCGAGATACATGAGGGAGGTGCCGCCGAGTGTCAGGCAGCGGACGACCTGGAGGAAATCTTTGGTGATCAGCATGCCGCTGCCCAGGGCGTTCATGCCTCCCTGGTATTTGAAAGCCCCGAACATGGTGCCGGTGGGCTGGTTGTCGGCGCCTCTTTCCAGGATAATGACATCTTTGCCCTGCCGGGTTAAATCTCTGGCCACGGTGGCGCCGGCGGGTCCGGTCCCCACCACCACCACATCGGCTTTGAATGTTTTTTCCATATAGTGCCCCCTTTTTTACGAAGCCATCACTTTTGATACAGTTGATCGGCCACGTCCTTCAATCCGAGTTCCTCCAGCTTTGATGGCGTTGGCCAGCCCGTCTTCAAGTCAAATCCACACTCATTGTAGAACTCATCAACCATGGCGTCAAAATTTTCTACCCTGACGCCATGATTGGGACCGCCCTGTACGGCCTCCGTGAGGAATCGCCGCGGCATGGTGTCGTGGCTCCTGTTAAACCCTTCTCTGGCGTTAAAAGCCCTGGCCAGGTTGATTATTTTCTCGCCGATTTTAAGTCCTTCTTTAATGCTGATTTCACGTCCGGTTAAGTATTTATATCCCTCCACCACGCGGGAATTCTCCATGCCACCGAACCACCACAGGATAAGGCATCCGCCCATGGTGTTCAAAATGCCGGGAACCGCTTCTTTGTAAGGCTTTAACCATTTTGCGATGCCTGCTTCGTTTTTCCGGGGATCGTGCCTTCTTGTTAACCCTGTAATGTCCGGATGAAGCGCGTCCCGGAATATGGAAAAAAAGTCCCTGTTCATGGTAGTCTTTAAAATCTGAAAAATGGGACGGATTCTTCGTATCAGGAACCCTGTCCCTCTGAGGGAGGGCAATCCAACGGCATAGGTAATCGGATAGGTCCAGTTCCTGTTCACGCTGCCGCCCTTCTCCTGAGTGGCCGTACCGAGCAGCAGGGCTTTATCCGCTATAAAGTCCTCCGCTTCCAGCGGCGAACCTTTCGAGTGCACGACATATTGTTCCGAATTTTTACCGATTTTTTCTGCCGCTATCTTCGGGCCCTCAGCCAGTAAATCGCCGATTCCTTCACGCGCAAAAATCACCTTTAAAAGTTTAATGCAGGACTCGCCGTCACCGAACTTCACCTCCAGACCGCCGCAATCCTCGGGCGTCAAGACGCCACGCTCCTGGCATTCCGCTATCCAACCGGCCCATTCAGCCGCTCCGTTTATATCGACACCGTATTCAGCGCACAGATAAAATATTTCGCACAGCACATCCGGGTCATCGATCATCAGATTCCAGCCCCAGGCCCAGGTTGCTTCGACCTTGGCGTCAACCTTGTGTCCCTGGTAGGGGCCCTTCTTTGGCGACAGGACCTTACCCGCCCCTACGGGGCACCCCCAGCAGGAGTATTCTTCACCGGTAAAGAGCTTTTTCATTATTCTGTCATCGTATAATTTTTTACCGTCCTTCCAGGCGCTTTGCTGAAAATGGCGGGTGGGAATGCCGACCGTCCCTTCAAAAATAACACTTAGCCAGTGAATCTGGGATTTAGTGATCAATGCCCCCACGCCTCTTGAGGCTTTTCCGGTTACCTTGGGGGCGATAGCCGCCATTCCCCGCTGGTCATGGACCGGGATTTTTTGTTCCCGGCTCCGTACCACAATGGCTTTCAGGTTTTTCGATCCGGCTACGGCGCCGTTGCCTCCTTTTCCGAAAGCGCGATTAAATCCGGAGGTAATGCATGCCAGGCGGTTCAGGCTTTCTCCTGCCGGACCGATACGAATAATCTGGATATCGGGGTCTCCGATTTCTTCTTTTATCAGTTTATCCGTTTCTAATCCTAATTTTCCCCAGAGCCCGGCGGCATCTCTTATCTCTACTTTATCATTGTCTATGAAGAGATATACGGGTCGTTCGGATTTCCCCTGAATTATTAACAGGTCGTAACCTGCCCATTTAAGTGCCGGGGCAAAATAACCGCCCATGGCATTCTGTCCGTAACAACCGGTCAGCGGGGATTTATAACAGAGGATGGTTCGTGAGCCTGAGGGGAAATCGGTTCCTGTCAGGGCAGTGGTCGCGAATATCAACAGATTGTCCGGGGATAAAGGGTCTGTCCCGACCGGCATTTTTTCCCACAAAATTCTGGCGGCAAATCCCTCGCCCCCGATGTAGTCTTTAATCAGATCCTCTCTCAAGGGCTCTTTTCTGCTCACGCCCTTTGTTAAATCAACCGTCAGCATGGCGCCGGCATATCCAATCATTGTTTTTCACCTCTTTTTTCTATAAGGGATTTCAGCTAAAATTTT
>CAYSMV010000259.1:0-2012 GCA_964432245.1 uncultured Desulfobacterales bacterium | reverse complement strand
ACGTCCATCAACATAACGTCAGACTACTCTTTCTCCAGGGTGGCTATAAAAGCATCCGCCTGGGCGATGGCGCTTTCCATCTCACGGACCAATTGGTCGACATGGGTCTGAATACCGTCCACTTCATTGTTCAAGCCGGCAATGGCCCTGGCGTTCAGGTTGTGTTTCATGAAGAGCACCTGGTCCCGCAGGGGCACCAGGGCCGGTTCAAGCTTGGACTCGGCTTTTTTCATGGATTTAATGAGTTCGGCGTATTTCTTCCGGGTCAGGTCGTATTTCTGTTGACTGGCCATTCTCAGGCTATCGCTCGCGTACTGCTGGATCTCCGTTTTCCACTCCTTGAACAACGCCTGGGATACGTCCTCCACCGCACGGATGCGGTCCCGCACGTCGGCGGCTTTGGCCTCGGTTTTTTTCAGGGTGGTGTTGAAGCGGTTGTACTCTTTTTCCAGATTTCCGCCGTCGAAACTGACCACGCTCTTAAACTGTTCCATAGCCGTCAAGAACTGCTCTTTGGCGTCGTTCTGGGTGTCTCGGGCGGCCTTGACGCGGTCCGCCATGATATCCCGCTTGTGGATACCGACCTTTTCCATGGCGCCGTAATACATGGTGCTGCAACCGGCCATTCCGATCAGTAAAATTGAAATCATCATCAACGGATTTTTCATGAATCATGCTCCCCTGGTATTTGTTTTTTTGTAAAACGTTATCTGGTGCCAACCAGAATCGTCGGCAATTATAGAGCTTTAAATCCCATTTTACCAGACAACCGCTTAGGCTCCGTTCCGTGGCAAACTACCTACCGGCGGCCGAGAATGCCGCCCAGGATCCCTCGCAGGATCTGACGGCCGATCTGGCTGCCCACGGTGCGGGCAGTCTGTTTGGCCATGGCCTGCACCATGCCCTGCCGGCGGCCGGTGCCGGTGGCCCCGGAAATATTGACGCACAAGGCCAGTCTTGCCATAGATATGGGCAAAAAAATAATTTCCTGTCCTTAAGGAAACCTTTACGGACCGGCGCTGTTGTTGGAAACGCCTGAAGTAATATTGATCATCTTGCGGCAATATTTCCGTTCACGCCCGGCCGGCTCGTGACCCGGAATTATATCCAGCACCCTGGAAAACAGATCAAATGCCCGGTGATAATCCTGCCTGGCCATAAGCGCGACCCCTAAATTATAATTCGCGTCTATATTATCGGGCTCGATTTCCAGGACGTTACAAAAAGCCTGAACGGCCGGGTCGATCTCGCCCTGTTTCATCAAGGCCGCCCCCATATTGTTGCAGGCGCTGACATAATCCCCGCCTTCTTTATCGGGTTGTAATCGCAGCGCCGTCCGGTAATGCCTGACGGCCTCTTCATACCGTTCCGTCTCATAAAGAACAAGACCCAGATTCAAATGGGCATTGATATCATCCTGCTTCAGGCGCAAAGCGGCATGATAGTGACGAATGGCCTCTTCATACTTTTCCGCCTCTTTTAACTCTATTCCCAGGTTGTTATGCATCCTGGCGCTGTCCGGATTGACGGCCAGCGCGCTGGAATAAAATCTAATGGAATCCTGCCAGACCCTGTTTCGTTGGTATGTCCATACCCCGCAGACACCGATGGCAAAGCACAGAACAGCCATGGCCAGTGCTCCGGGCCGGATGTGATAAAACACCAGCCAGACGATCCCGACAACCGGGAAAACCGAGGGCAGATAAGTGCGATGTTCATATATCAGGGCCAGGCCAAGGATCGAGGATTCAACGGACAGGGTCGTCAAAAACCAGAAAACGGCAAAAGAAATCAGCCGGTATTTCCTGATGGAATAAACGGCCGCGATGAACAGCGCGAAGAGGGCGGCTACGGCCAAAACGGTCGTAACCGGATCCGTCAGAGTCTGCGCCTGTGGAAAGTCGTAATCGAAAGTAAGCCGGGCCGGGTGGGGAAAAACCAGCAGAGAAATATAATAAACAACGACGCCTGTTTCGGTCAGCAGCCGCTGGCCCATGGTAAACTCATGCTTA
>CAYSMV010000258.1:0-7439 GCA_964432245.1 uncultured Desulfobacterales bacterium | reverse complement strand
TTGCCGCAATCCCATTCAGCTTGGCGCTGTTTTCTATTTTTTCGGCCTGGGATGCATTCTCCTGTCGGCCGTCGCCGGCCTGGTCATGTTTCTGATTGGCCTGGTAATTGGAAGCGTTTATCATAAATTCGTCGAGGAGCCGGAACTGCATTTGCGCTTCGGGCCGGACTATGACAACTACAAAAGGCAAACCCCGTTTCTGATTCCCCGGCCATGGCGGAAATATGATGGAGACTGAGTGATCGGTTCTTTTTGGGGGGAAACAAAACGATCGGGAATCGAAAGGAGTTGCTATGGACTCAATAACAAAAATCGGAATTATCATCTGCGACCGCTACCACCGCTGCGCCGGCGGAAAGTGTTTCCGGGCGATGAAAAACAGGGAAGGGGCTTTCAGCATATACGCGGACACCGAGGTCGAACTGGTCGGTTTTACCACCTGCGATGGTTGCCCCGGCGGCAACATCGAATACGCGGGTGATGAGATGGTAAAAAACGGCGTGGAAGTTATTCATCTGGCTACCGGTCTGGTCGTCGGCTATCCTCCCTGTCCTTATATCGATGTGTTCAAAACGTTTCTTGAAAAGAAATACAACGTCAGGGTAGTCATCGGAACGCACCCCATACCGAAAAAATATCTGGATATGCACAGTCGCCTGGGGACATGGCGGGATCCGGCCTGGGAACCGGTTATCGCGCCGACCATGAGCGACGAAGCGACCCGGGCCAGTTATGACTGACAGCGGCCGGTCATTATCAGATGTCTTTTAACAGGGCGTTGGCCGGAGATGTTCTGATGGCTTCATAGCAGGCGTTTACCGAGTCCGAAAGCAGGTGAAACTCCCGGGTGCGATTAACCGGCAGGTTATCCGTTCCGTTTTTATCCAGGGCTTCCACAACCGAAGCAACGCTGATGTCATTGATGTCCCGCGCCGGCTGCCAGGCGATCCCGGTTTCTTTTTCGGCTATGGCCCTGGTGACCAGGCCGCTTGCGGAAAGAGCGGCAAGGATTGTTTTCAGCAGGCGGATCGGTATGTCCAGGGCGTCTGATAGCTGCTTTTCGGTCAACGGCCGCTCCCCTTTCTGGAAGGTCTTGACAAGGAGGTGGACAACGGACAGGCTGAGCGCCTTTCTGAGGGAATTGCTGATTTTTTTGCTGTCCGGTTCCAGCTCGTATTCATCCACGTTCTGGTGGGCGAACGATATTTCCGCCCCGAACAAGGTAATCAGCCAGCTTAACTGCAGCCAGATGAGAAACAGCGGCAGGGCCGCGAAGCTGCCGTATATGGCGTTGTAGCGGGACACCCCCACCTGAAAATAAATGTATCCCCATTGCAGGAGCTTGAAGGCCGTGCCGGCGATAATAGCGCCGATCAGGCCGGACTTGATAGTGACTTTGGTGTTGGGCATAAACACATAGATAAAGGTGAATAAAAACCAGATAACCACGTAGGGCAGTAATTTTAACAACAGCATGATTATCGGGCTGAAGGCGCCCAGGACCGCGATTTTTTCCGTGATCATGGTTACCTGGCTGACGACCAGGACCGTGGCGCTGCCGGACAGGATCAGCAGCAGCGGCGCCAACAGGACGATGGAGAGGTAATCGGTAAATTTTTTGCCTAAAGAGCGCGGCGTGTTGTTAGCCCAGATATCATTGAAAGACTTTTCGATATTGTCCATGACCTTGATGACGGTCCATAACAGCGTTACGGCGCCGATTCCCGCCAGCAGCCCGCCTTTGGTCTGCTCCAGCATGGCGCGCGCGTACTCGATGACCTTGTTCAGCACCTCCTGCTGCCCGGCAAACTGATTCAGCAGTTCTTCTTCCAGCATGTTCTGAACCCCGAATCCCTTGGCAATGGCAAAAGCCATGGCTATGACCGGAACAATGGACAGGAGCGAATAGAAAGTCAGGGCCGATGACCGCAGGGAGCATTTGTCTGTCACGAATTCTTTGGCCGCGATAAGAAGGACTCTCAAGCTTTTAACCAGAAGTCCTTTTTTCCCATCCAGATTTTTCAGCCGTATTCTCCAGATATCGGTCTGGATAAAATTTTTGCCGTGGGCTATCAGGGCCGGCGCTTTTTTTGCGGGGGTTGTCATGGGCAATGACCTCGTAAGTTGTTAAATGGTGAAAATTTTTCGCGAGAGTTTTCTGGTAATTACAACAGGTTTCCGGCTGCGGGTCAAGCCTGAAAAAGCGGGGAAGCCGGCCGGCGCCGGTTATTCGTTTATGACGGCCACTTCGGGCAGGGGCTTGATGAAGTTCTGCCGCAGGCTGTAAGTATAGGCGCCCTGGGCGGGGATCATCAGGATATCGCCGACTCGTATGTCCCGGCCGAAGTAACTGTATCCCCAGACATCATGGGGCGTGCACAATGAACCCAGAATATGGCAGGGCCTTTCGGTCAGGTCCGGCCGGCTCAGGTTAAGCACCGGAAAATAGTCGCTTTCAAACCGTTCCCAGCCGACGGTGTTGGTGCCAGCGTCGGTAATGACCAGGTCGTCTTCTTTTTTGTCCACGACGCTCATCAGCAACTGCATGGCCTCATGGCAGATCCATCGCCCGGGCTCCAGGCAGATCCGGCAGCCAGCATGAGGGAAAATATGCTGTAAAACAGCCTGGCCGATTTCTTCGGCAAAAACGGTGATCGCCTCGGCCGGAAGGCGGTAGTGCGGTCTCAGAGCGCGGGATGCGTCCGCCGGCAGGCCGGCCTGATTTTCGGCCGGGGTTTCCAAATGGTGAAGCCATTCGCCCGGTTCAGGCCAGTATCCGCCGCCGATATCAATAAAATCCAGGTCTTGTAAAAATTCATCCGGCATGGCGGCGAGGATCCTGCCCAAGGCTTTGATGAATTCGGTCTGCGCGCCGGGGGCCAGGTTCCAGCTGGTGTGAAACTGGATGCCGCGCAGGGATACATGCGGGCATTTCCGGGCGGCCTGGTGAAATTCCGGCAGCCGGTTGGGCAGGATGCCGAATTTCCGCCACAATCCCTTGGGATTGGTGCACAGGCGCACGCCGGCGCGAATGGTTGTCGACGCGGCGGCGGCAACGGCCTCCAGTCTTTGCATCTCTCCGAAGCTGTCTATCAGCACCGTGATGTTTTTGGCCGCGGCCAGAGAGAGTTCGGCTTCCGTTTTTCCCGGCCCGCTGAAGACGATGTTCCCGGCTTTCAGGTCAAGGGCCATTTGCAGCTCCTGACCGCTGGAGACATCCAGTCCGAACTCCGACTTCAGTAGCGTGCGGGCGACGTCGGGATGGTTGTTGCTTTTTACGGCAAAATAGAAGCCCGGGTCCGGAAGCGTCGTCCGGAAAGCACGCTGAAACCGCCCGGCCTGGCGGGTCAGCACTTTTGGTTCCAGAACATACAACGGCCGGCCATGGTCGCGGAAAAGCCTTAAATAGGCGTCCCGCCGGTTAAAATAATAATTAACAAAGGAAGCCAGCTCTGCGGCCGGCAATTCTCCGGATGGCTGCCGGGTTTTGGCCCGGCCTGAATCGGACGAACTGGTCATCAGGGTTCCATCTCCACGGTCAGGCGTTCTAAAAGGCTACGGCATTCTTTCCTGACGGTTGATTTGTCGTTCGGGGCGAAGATTATGTTGCCCAGCAGGAAAGAATCATAATCCTCGGGCGGCAGGCGGATTTTATCACCGGCCCGGCGCAGGGGGCAAATCTCTTTTACCCGGGGGTCTTTTGCGACAGTCTCCCAGTTTATTTTTTTTAATACGCCGTTCTGTGCGGCATGGACGCGCAGGCCCGCCATGGGCCTGGGCGACGGCAGCGGGTCCAGCGGCAGCGGCCGGTTCTGCGCCAAGTCCAGCGTCAGCATAATCGTATCCAGGCCGAGCGCGTGGCGGATCAGGGCCGGCAGGCAGTCTCCGCCCGGCCGGGGCGTGATTTCAAGGAGAAAGATTTCCCCCTGCCGCACCATGAAATCGGCCATGCAGATGGCCCGGGAAAGCCCCAGAGTTGTCGCGCCCCGGGCCAGGGTGCGGGCGAACTCCGACAGGTCGACGCCGGGCAGCGAGTCAACAAGGACATACCCCATGGTGGTGCCGAAGGCCGTTGTGGCCGCGGCGGGTATTTTTTCCGCAAGCCGGATTACTATGGCCCGGCTGTTTTCCAGCAGAAAATCGCAACTGAATTCGTCGGCGTCGATAAACTCCTCGGCAATCATGAGGCTGGAATCAAGGGAGATATCCCTGTAGAGACGGTTGTCCGTTCTTCGGCCAAGACCTTCATCCAGCAGGGAAAATGACCGGCGGCACTCGTCTTCGGTTCGACAGTGGAAGACGAGTTCGCTGCCGCTCCCGGAGACCGGTTTCAGCACGCAATTTCCGATTTTTTTAAAAAGAGCCACGGCGTCATCCGCCTGCCGGACAGGAACGACCCGGGGAGCGAGCAGACCGTTTTCCAGCCACATGGTTTTGGAAATCAGTTTGTTCCGGCAGTTGGCAACCGCGGCCGGAGAGGGAAAATCCACGGCCAGATCCTGAGCCAGACACGCGGCTGTTGCCAGGGATTCGCAGTCAAAACAGGCCACCCCGTTAAATGGAATGTTCCAATGCCGCTGATGAGATGCTACCGCCTGCCGGACTTGATTGATGTCGGTCAAATCGCAGCAGATTTCTTCGACCGGCTCCGGAGTTTCTTCTTCAGCGTCGCGGCGGATGGTTTTTTCTGTAATAAAAATACAGCGTTGCGGGCAGGCACGCCGGATCCACTCAATGTAGTCAGGCGTTGTGCCCACCACCAGCACGCGAGTTTCAGGCGGCACAGCCGACGTTCCTTTTTTCAACCGGTTCCTTGATCGCGGCGCCGGGTTCCGGAAAGCAGAACTTGTAGAGAGGGCGGGGATGTAGCCGGAACCTTGTCTTCCAGACAAAGTCGCCGCAGAGAAAATCAACGACTTCTATTTTTTCCCGGCAGGCCCATTCAATATGATGAAAATTGATCAGTTTGGCCACCCCGGGAAACTCGGGATCCGTGCCGCCGGCCATGACCGTGTAGGCGTTGCGCCACAGCGAGCCCACATCTACCGCCGCCAGCCGGCCGCCGATCAACACTGATGTGATGCGAAGCATATTGTTCTGTTTCAGAAAGTAAATCAGGTCAATAAAGGAGTTAAAAAAACGGGAGTCGTGAAAATAGGAGCGTTCCCCGAAAGCCGCGAGGTTCAGCCGCATCATCTGGTCCACATCCTCCATCCGGTCATAGCGCCAGGTGACCGCCTGCTCCTGGAGCCGGCGTATCTCCTGGTCGAATTTTTTTCGTGTTTTTCCGGGAAAAGCATGGCGATAGGCGTCAAATGAAAAACTATACCGCGAGGGGATGAACAGATAGCCGATTTCATCGTCGGTTACGGCTGCGTTGCCGTCCGGATGGAAAAGAAAGCCGTCGTCAAGATAACGGATAAAGACGTTTCCCGGAATTTTTTCCATGAGGGATTGAGGGGATAAGTCGGCCCCGCCGATAATCTTGTTCTGCTCCAGCCAGGTTTTGCCGTTCCATGTTTCACCGGGGAAATGGCCGAAATATCCTTCTTCATCGATCCAGGCAAGCGCCATCAGGAGGGGCGGACGCATATCCCCGCCCCCGGTCAGAAAAAAAAGAGGGCGCTGATAGTGTTTGGCGAAACAGGCTCTCACCGGCCAGAGGTCAAACACGCATTTTTGCGGCCATAAGCGTTCCCAGAGGTCCCGGCACTCGCCCGTATTCTGGACGATACGGATATTATCCATTAAGTTAATATCGCGGATTCACATTCATGATGCAATGGCTGCCTTTGAAGAATTTTAAGGCAAAGCTTCTGACCGTCTCCGTGTCGTAGGTTTTGCAGCTGAACACGTCCAGATAGACGGTGTTGGTCATGTTGGCGAAATGAGCCGAGATTAATGATGTTTCGATGAGCTGGGTCATGGAGTAGCCGGCCACGCGTTCGTCTTCGCCGAAATTGACGACCTGGGTTTCCCCGAACCGTTTCATGTCAATAAGGTCGCACAATTCAACGACAAAGCGGCGTATGGCGTCCGCGTCCCTGATCAGGTCGGGATCGCAGTTGTAAATATCGATTGATGCCGCCAGACCCCATAGTGGCTGGGTTTCCGTCGTTGCCGCATATTGCGATGATTCTTCCTCAAGAGGGCGTATTGCCATGGCCGCTGTATTCATCCGTCGTTCCTCCTTATAAGTAAAAGAGATTTTTTAAACATCGACGTACGCTCAGATCAGGTTTTCTGCCTGACCTTCCCGACTTAATCTTTTTAAAGTTTTTAGCATATTTTATGCCAGAAAGAAAAAAATTTTTAATACTTTGTAATAACAAGATTTATTGCGTAGCTTTTTTGCTCCCCCGGTATTTTTTGCAAATATTAAGTATTATATTACCGATTTGGTAATAATTAAGAAAAAAAATGCGGATAAATTTCAAAAAAAACACTTATTCAGCCTTATTGAAGAAAACAAATATATTCTGCGGAAAGAAACTGTTTATCTGCTTGATTTCCTGAATCGATATGTTAAACTAAATTCGGCATTAAAATTCTTTTTTCAAGGAGCGATCATGTTAATCCGGCTGGTTATGGCCATTAAAAATAAAAAGCTCCAGACATATATGGAGAAAAAATTCCAGCAGTCCGATGATCTTCAGGTGGAAAACTGCAGCGATGTCAGGAGCCCCTGGCAGAAGGTTATCCGCAGTTGCGGCGACATCATCGTTATCAGCGAGTCGTTTATTCCGCCTCAGATCGAGTCCAGCATCGCCATGCTGAACGAGCTTCCGGAGATGCCGACTACCGTAATACTCCACGGCAGCGATTCCTCCGAGGATCAGGCCCAGCTGGTCGGCGCCGGCGCGGATGTGGTGCTTTATGAGGGCATATCCAGAAAGAGCCTGATGGAAGCCATCGAGTCCACCCTGGAGTCCCGTCGCCAGTTCATTCAGAAAAACCGTTTACACGCCAAGGGACAGGCTTTCCCCCGGCTCAGCGATTTTGTTTCTCAGAGCAGAAACATGCAGGTTCTGATGGAAGAGATATGGAAGGTAATACCCAGCAACGCGCCCCTGCTCATACTCGGGGAAACAGGCGTCGGCAAGGAGCATCTGGCCCGGGCCATTCACGCCGAGAGCCCGCGCTCGGCCGGGCCGTTTGTCGCCGTAAACGCCGCGGCCCTGCAGGAACAGCTTCTTGAAAGCGAGCTTTTCGGCCATGAGGAAGGGGCCTTTACCGGCGCTATCCGGTCCCGGCGAGGCGCTTTTGAAATGGCTCACGGTGGAACGATTTTCCTGGACGAAATCGGAGAAATGCCCTTACACCTTCAGGCAAAATTATTGCGCGTGCTGCAGGACTACGAGGTGCGACCGGTCGGCAGCGAACGGTCCACCTGGGTGGATATCCGCGTTATTGCCGCCACCAATCAGGATCTGGAACAT